>DATKAL010000430.1:0-25191 GCA_035498135.1 Anaeromyxobacter sp. | reverse complement strand
TACTACGTCGAGTGGCTCACCGACGAGATGGAGCAGCGGGCGCTCCAGTACCTCCGGCGCATCGACGAGCTCGGGGGGATGCTCCGCGCGGTGGAGGAGGGCTTTCCGCAGCGGGAGATCGCGGAGAGCGCCTACCGCTGGCAGCGCGAGGTGGAGGCCGGCGAGCGGACGGTGGTGGGCGTGAACGCCTTTCGCTCCGAGGTGGACGCGCCCATCCCCATCCTGCGCATCGACGAGGCGGTGGCGCGGCGCCAGGTGGAGCGGCTCCGGGCGGTGAAGGCGCGGCGGAGCGCCGAGGCGGTGGCCCGCGGGCTCGCGGCGGTGGAGGGGGCGGCGAAGGAGGGCCGGAACGTCGTGCCGCCGGTGATCGAGGCGGTCCGGGCCTACGCCACCCTGGGCGAGATCTCCGACGTGTTCCGCAAGGTCCACGGGATCTACCGGGAGGACGGCCGCTTCTAGCGCGGGGCCGGTCAGGGAGGGATCGGTGCCCCACTGGACGGACGTCTACTACGGCGCGCTCTACCGCGACTCGGTCGCCGACCTGCTCGGGCCGCGGCTGAGCGCGCTCGAGGCGGAGGTGATCGCCGGCCTCCTCCGGCTCGGCCCGCAGAGCCGGGTGCTCGACCTCGCCTGCGGGGAGGGGCGCCATGCCTGGACGCTGGCCGGCCGGGCGGGGAGGGTGGTGGGGCTGGAGCGGAGCCGGGAGTACCTGGCCGCGGCCGCGCGTGGAGCCGGGACCGGCGGAGGGCTCGCCCGGCCGCGCTTCCTCCGCGCCGACCTGCGCGCGCTCCCGCTCCGCCCCGGCGCCTTCGACGCCGCCTTCTCCTGGTACGCGTCGCTCTTCATGTTCGACGACGCCACCAACGCCGCCTGCCTGGCCGGGCTGGCGGCGGCCGTCCGGCCGGGAGGGCGGGTCCTGGTGCACCACGCCAACCCGCTCCGCCTGGCGCGCCAGCCCCACGACGCGGCCCGCCGCACCCTCCCGGACGGGTCGGTGGTGGAGGAGGAGTCGACCTTCGATCCCGCCACCGGGGTGGACCGCTGCCACCGCCGGCTGCGCCGCCCGGGCGGCGCCCTGCTGGAAGGGACCGCCGAGTTGCGATACTACAGTCCTTCCGAGTGGAGACCGCTCGCCGGGCGGGCGGGCCTCCGCCTGCTGCTGGTGACGAGCACGACGGCCGCGGGGAGCGCCCCGCCGCCGGAGCTGGGACCCGAAGCGCCGGACCTCATCGCCCTCCTGGAGAAGACATGAGCCCCGCGAAAGAGCGCCCCCTCCGCATCCTGGTCGCGAAGCCCGGCCTCGACGGCCACGACCGCGGAGCCAAGATCATCGCCCGCGCCCTGCGCGACGCCGGCTTCGAGGTGATCTACACCGGCCTGCACCAGACGCCGGAGATGATCGTCGCCGCCGCCATCCAGGAGGACGTGGACGCGATCGGCCTCTCGATCATGTCGGGCGCCCACATGACGCTCTTCCCGGCGGTGGTCGAGCTCCTCAGGGCCAAGGACGCCGAGGACATCGTGGTCTTCGGCGGCGGGATCATCCCCCAGGACGACGTGCCGCGGCTCAAGGAGGCGGGGACGGCGGAGGTGTTCCTCCCCGGCTCGCCGACGACCGCGATCATCGACTGGATCCGCGCCCACATCCACCCGCGCGCCGCCGCCGCCTGATTTGGCGCGCCGCGCCGTTTCGGCAGGGCCCCCGCCGGCGGGCCCCGTCCGGTGCTCCCGTCCTCCGGGATCGTGCCTACCTCTTGCTCGGTCCGGAGAGGCGCCGTGGCGCTGCGCGTCGAAGAGCGGATCGTCGCCGGTGGCGAGGACGATCGGCTGCTGGTGCATCACCTGGTGCTGCGCGGGCCAGACCGCGCCATCGGCCGCCATCTCGGCGAGATCGCGCGGGCACGCTACCGGCTCGCTCCCCGCGCGACTGGCGATCCGCTGCGGGTCCGCCGCCGCCGCACCTGGCTCCGGCAGAACGCCCCGCGCCTGCTGGAGCGGATGCTCGGGCTGGCCGACGCGCTCGGGGTCGACCCGGCGGGCGACGCCTACGACCTCGGCCGGGTGGACGCGCCCTCGCCCGGCGAGGCGTGCGCGGCCGTCTTCGTCCCGGCGGGCGCCACCGGCGGGGGCCCGCTCCTGGTGCGGGTCTGCTGCGCGGGCGGGCGGGAGGAGCCGGCGCCGTGCGCGACGGCCGGGGTGAGCCGGCCGTACGTCCTCGAGACCGACCCGGAGGACGGGCGGGCCGCGCTCGCCCTGGCAGCCTTCGATCCGCTCGGCGCCGCCCTCGACGGCGTCAACGCGGAGGGGCTGGCGGTGGTCGCCGCCCGCGACCTCGAGTCCGCCCCGGCCGGACCGCTCGCGACCGGCCGCGCCGGGGTCGGGCTGGACGAACACGAGCTCGGCCGGATGCTGCTCGACGGATGCTCCACGGCCCGCGAGGCGCGCGACCTCCTCGCCCGCCTGGAGCCGCACTACGGCGGCGCGCCTGCCCACTGGCTGGTGGCCGACGGGCAGGGCGACGCCTTCGTCTTCGAGATCGGACCGGGGCCGGAGCGCGCACACCTGCTTGAGGGCGAGGGCCGGCCGGTGCTCGTCACCAACCACCCGCTCCACCGCTACCCGGGCGGCGCCGGGCTGCCCCCGGGGCCGGGGCCGGCCGGGACCTACGCCCGCTACCGGGCGCTCTCCGCGGCGCTCGCCCGCGGTGCAGCACCCTGTGGCTCGCCCGCGCCCGCCGGGGCGGGGTCCGAGGGCGGGGAAGGTGCGGGGACGGTCGCGGCGCTCTGGACCGGGATCTACGATCTGCGCGCGCGGGCGCTGGCGGCGACCTTCTTCGTCCAGGGGCGGCGCGCGGCGGAGGGCGGGGCGGCCTGGCCGGAGCTCCGCTTCGGCTTCTCGTGAAGCCCGCCTAGCCGCCGGTCCCCATCATCGAGGGCAGCCCTGGCCCGGCGGCGGCCATGTCGTGGCGGGGCGCCTTTGCCGTCAGGGCGGCCCGGATGGCGGCGGCGATCCCCTCGTCGCTCGCGCCGCCCCGGAGGAGCTCGCGCAGCCCGACCCGCGCGCGCCCTCCGAGGCAGGCGCGGAGCGCGCCGTCGGCGCCCACCCGGACGCGATTGCAGGAGTCGCAGAAGCTCTCGGTCATGGCGCCGATGAAGCCGACCAGGCCGCTCGTCTCGCGGCCGCCCACCAGCGAGGTCCCGCGCATGTGGTGGGCCGGCCCCCAGCCGCGGCTGGTGTCGGGCTCGAGCCGGACGCCCTGGGCGGCGAGGAGCCGCTTCACCTCCGCGGTGGGGACCGGGGCGCCGGGTCCGAAGGGCATGAGCTCGATGAACCGGGCGGTGGCCCCGAGGCGCCAGGCGAAGCGGGCCAGGTCGCCCAGCTCGTCCTCGTTCTCGCCCCGGACCACCACCACGTTGAGCTTCACCGAGGCGTACCCGGCCGCGTGGGCGGCCTCGATCCCCTCCACGATCCGCTCCAGCGTGGCGGCGGGTCCGGCGATGCGCCGGAGCTTGGCGGCCTGGAGGGTGTCGAGGGAGACGTTGAGGCGGGTGACGCCCGCCTCCCGCAGCGGGACCGCCAGCCGGGAGAGCAGATGGCCGTTGGTGGTGAGGGCGATCTCCTCGATCCCGGGGGCCGCCTTCACCTCGCCCACCACCTCGAGGAGGTCGCGCCGCAGCGTGGGCTCGCCGCCCGTGAGCCGCACCCGCCGGATCCCGAGCCCGCCGAAGATCCGCGCCAGCCGGGCCACCTCGGGCCGGGTGAGCGGGTCCTCGTGGCGCTCGGGCGCCGCCGGGGAGCAGTAGCTGCACCGGAAGTTGCAGCGATCGGTGAGCGAGAGGCGCAGGTAGACGATGCGCCGGCCCTGGCCGTCGACGAGCGGAGCGGGCGGGCTGGGGGCGGGCAGGGTCACGTCTCGGATCCCGGGCCGGGCCGTCAGATGGGCCGGGTCCCCGTGGGGCGGGCCAGCTCGACCAGCTCCGTCTCGGAGAGCGAGAGGAAGGCGTCGGCGCAGACCGGGTCGAACTGGGTCCCGGAGCAGCGCGTCACCTCCGCGCGCGCCACCTCGAAGGTCGTGCGCTTGCGGTAGGGGCGGTCGCTGGTCATGGCGTCGAAGGTGTCGGCGATGGCGAAGATCCTGGCCCACATCGGGATGGCCTCGCCCGCCAGGCCCCGCGGGTACCCCCCGCCGTCGAACCGCTCCTGGTGGCAGAGCACCAGCTCGGCCGGCTTCTGCAGGAAGTCCACCGACTGGAGGATGTTGAAGCCGATCTGGGGGTGCTTCTTCATCTCCGCCCACTCGTCCGTGGTGAGCTTCCCGGGCTTGAGGAGGATGGCGTCGGGGACCCCGATCTTGCCGATGTCGTGGAGGAGGGCGCTGCGGCCGAGATCGGGGAGCTCGGCCTCCGGCACGCCCAGCCGCTGGGCGATGGCCAGGGTGTAGCGGACCACCCGCTGCGAGTGGTCGCTGGTCTCGTGCTCGCGGGCGTCCAGGGCGGCCACCAGGGTCCAGAGCGTCTGGGAATAGCTGGACTCCAGGTCGAGCAGGGCGCGGGAGAGCTCGGCGGTCTTCTCCTTCACCCGGTTCTCCAGGCTCCGCCGGTACCGCTGGCGCGCCAGCTCCAGCCGGCGGCGCCCGAGGGCCCGCTCGATGGCGCGGATCAGCTCGGTCACCTTGGGCGGCTTGAGGAGGTAGTCGGCGGCCCCGTTGCGCAGGCACTCGACCGCCGCCTCGGTGTCGCCGAAGCCGGTGAGCATCACCACCGCCGTGTCCGGGAAGCTCTCCCGCATCCGCTCCAGCAGCCAGAAGCCGTCGTGCCCCGGCATGCGCACGTCGCTGATCACGAGCGGGTACTCGTTCAGCCGCGCTGCGTCGAGGGCGGCGTCCGCGCTCGAGGCGGTGGTGCAGGCGTAGCCCTCCTCGCGCAGCAGGACCGTGATCACGTCCCGGACGGAGGCATCGTCGTCGACGATCAGGATCCGCGTGGCTTCGGTGGACGGCGAGGGCTCCGGCATCCGCTGGCTCGGGGGACGGGGTCCCGCTCGGGACCGTGCGCGGCACATCGTATGCGATCTCGCTCCTCCGTGAGTAGGCTAGGGGATGGGAGCGGGTAGGGACCGGGAGTGCTTGACCGGGGCCAGCCCGGCCGCTACATCGGCGGCGGCGACCATGTCCGACATCATCCGTGCCAGCCTTCCGGTCCTGGGCGACGAGCCCCACTCCAGCCGCGAGCTCACGGCCGCCATGCGCGAGCGCGGGCTGCCGCTCGCCGCCCGGAAGCCCGGGTGGCTCAAGGTGGGCGTGGCCGGCGGGGAGCGGTACCAGAAGGTCCGCGACACGCTGCGCGGCCTCCGGCTCCACACCGTCTGCGCCGAGGCCCACTGCCCGAACGTGGCCGAGTGCTGGGGGGGCGGCACCGCCACGGTGATGCTCATGGGCGACGTCTGCACGCGCGGCTGCCGCTTCTGCCACGTGAAGACCGCCGCCCACCCGCCGCCGCTCGACCCGGAGGAGCCGCGCCACCTGGCCGAGGCGGTGGCCGGGCTGGGGCTCGACTACATCGTGGTGACGAGCGTCGATCGGGACGACCTCCCGGACGGCGGCGCGGGCCACTTCGCCGAGGCCATCCGCCGGCTCAAGGCGATCCCCGGGCTCCTGGTCGAGGTGCTGACCCCGGATTTCCAGGGCGACCCAGAGGCGATCCGGACCGTGGGGCGGGCCGGGCCCGACGTCTTCGCGAACAACGTCGAGACCGTGCGCCGGCTGACCGCGGTGGTGCGCGACGGGAAGGCGGGCTACGACCAGACGCTGGCGGTGCTCGAGCGGATGCGGCGCGAGTTCCCGGCGGTGGTCACCAAGTCCTCCATCATGGTGGGGCTGGGCGAGACCGAGGCCGAGGTGCTCGGGACGATGGACGACCTGCGGGCCCACGGCGTGGAGATCCTCACCCTCGGCCAGTACCTCCGCCCCAGCGCCTGGCACCTGCCGGTGATGGAGTGGGTGTCGCCGGAGCGGTTCGACGCCTACCGGGCGGCCGGGCTGGCGCGTGGGTTCCGGTACGTGGCGAGCGGGCCGCTGGTCCGGTCCTCCTACCGGGCGGCGGAGCTGTTCCTCAGGGGCGAGATCGCGGCCAGGGCGGCGCACGGCTGACCGGAGCGGCGCATGCGGCGTGAGAACCTGCTGGGTCCGGCGAGGCAGCCTCCCGGGGAGGGCCCGGAGTACGACCCGGCCCTGGAGCCGGGCCGCTTCCTGCGGGAGTTTCCCCTCCACTCGGTCCTGCGCGAGGACGGCTCGGCCGATCCCGGCGCGATCTCCCTGCCCGGGGAGGCGCTGGTCCGGCTCTACCGCTGGATGGCGCTCAACCGTGCCCTGGACGAGCGGATGATCACCCTGCAGCGCCAGGGCCGGATCGGCTTCTACATCGGCTCGATCGGCGAGGAGGCGACCGTCTTCGGGACCGCCGCGGGGGTGGAGGAGGGCGACTGGATCTTCCCCTGCTACCGGGAGCACGGCGCCGCGCTCCTGCGCGGGATGCCGCTCGTCACCTTCCTCTGCGACCTGCTGGGCAACGCCGGGGACGCGATGAAGGGGCGGCAGATGCCCTGCCACGAGGCGTGGCGGCCGGGGCGCTTCACCTCCATCAGCTCTCCCATCGCCACCGAGGTGACGCACGCGGTGGGGGCAGCCTGGGCGGCCCGCCTCAAGGGCGACGACATGGTGGCCCTCACCTACTTCGGCGAGGGGGCCACCAGCGCCCACGATTTCCACACCGGCCTCAACTTCGCCGCGGTGCGCAAGCTCCCGGTGATCTTCGTCTGCCGCAACAACGGCTGGGCGATCAGCCTCCCGCGCGAGCGCCAGACCGCCTCGGAGACCATCGCCCAGAAGGCCATCGCCTACGGGATGCGCGGCGAGCGGGTGGACGGGAACGACCTGCTCGCCGTCCACGACGCCACCCGCCGGGCCCGGGCGCGGGCGGCGGCCGGGGAGGGGCCGACCCTCCTCGAGTGCGTCACCTACCGGATCGAGGGCCACTCCACCTCGGACGACCCGCGCGCCTACCGGCCGGCCGAGCTGGTGGAGCCCTGGAAGAAGAAGGACCCCATCCTCCGGATGCGCCGCTTCCTCGGACGCCGCGGGCTCCTCGACGAGGCGGGCGAGGCCCGGCTGCGGGAGGAGCTCCGCGCCGAGATCCAGCAGGCCCTGCGGGAGGCGGAGGCCTTCGACCCGAAGCCGCCCCTCGAGACCCTGTTCGAGGACGTGTACGAGCAGCCGCTGTGGCAGCAGCGCGAGCAGCTCTCGGAGATCGAGGCGGCGGTGGCCGCCGATCCCCGGGTGGCCAACCCGCGCCACTCCGACGCCTGAGGGGGCGGATGCCCACCCTGAACGTCATCCAGGCGGTGAACGACGCGCTCCGGCTCGAGATGCGCCGCGATCCGAGCGTCGTGATCCTGGGCGAGGACGTGGGCAAGTTCGGGGGCGTGTTCCGGGCCACCCAGGGGCTCTTCGACGAGTTCGGCGCCGACCGGGTCATCGACACGCCGCTGGCCGAGGGCGGGATCGTCGGGACCGCGCTGGGGATGGCGCTCTACGGGCTCCGGCCCGTGCCGGAGATCCAGTTCGCCGACTTCATCTTCCCGGCCTTCGACCAGATCGTGAACGAGCTGGCCAAGTACCGCTACCGGTCGGGCGGCCAGTACGCCTGCCCGCTGGTGATCCGCTCGCCCTACGGGGGCGGGATCAAGGGCGGCCACTACCACTCCCAGTCCCCGGAGACCCACTTCCTCCACACCGCCGGCCTGAAGGTGGTCGTCCCCTCCAACCCGTACGACGCCAAGGGGATGCTGCTCTCCGCCATCCGCGACCCCGACCCGGTCATCTTCTTCGAGCCGAAGCGGGTCTACCGGGCGGCCAAGGGGGAGGTCCCCGCGGGCGAGTACGAGGTGCCGCTGGGGCAGGCGCGGGTCACGCGGGAGGGGCGGCAGGTGACGCTCCTCGCCTGGGGAGCGATGTGGCACGAGGCCGACCAGGCGGCCCGGGAGGCGGCCGCCGAGGGGCTCGACTGCGAGGTGATCGACCTCCGGTCGCTCCAGCCGCTCGACCTCGAGGCGATCGTCTCCTCCGTCTCCCGGACGGGCCGGGCCATCGTGGTCCACGAGGCCCCGCGCACCTGCGGGTTCGGGGCCGAGCTGGCGGCGCTCATCCAGGAGCGGTGCTTCCTCCACCTGGAGGCCCCCATCCGCCGCGTCACCGGGTTCGACACCCCCTTCCCGTACACCCTGGAGAACGAATACCTGCCCCGGGCGCCCCGCATCCTGCAGGCGATCCGGGAGGTGGTCGCCTACTAGCCCGGCGCGGCGAGGACCCCGATGGCCTACAAGCTCGAGCTCCCGGACATCGGCGAAGGCGTGGTCGAGGCCGAGATCCAGCGGTGGTTCGTGGCCCCCGGCGACCAGGTGGGCGAGGACCAGCCGCTCGTCGAGGTGATGACCGACAAGGCGACGGTGGTGATCCCGTCCCCGCGCCGCGGCCGGGTGGTGAAGCTCTGCTGGAAGGTCGGCGAGCTCGCCAAGGTCCACTCGGCGCTGGTGGAGCTGGAGGTGGAGGACGGCCCCCCGCGCGCCGCGCCGGAGTCGCCGGTGCGGGCGGCCGCCGCCAGCGCCGTCTCGAGCGCCGCCGACACCTCCCGGCCGCCCACCGGCCCGGGCGCCGAGCGCGCGGTGGCGCCCGCCGGCCTGGCCGCGCCCCCGGGGCGGAAGGCGCTCGCCACGCCCGCGGTCCGGGCCCTGGCGCGCGAGCTCGGGGTCGACGTGGACGGGGTGGCCGGCACCGGCCCGGGCGGTCGCGTGACCAAGGACGACCTCCGGGCCCGGGGTGGGAGGAACGGGCACGCCGAGGCGCCGCAGGCCGGGCTCCCGCCTCCCGACCCCGCGCCGGCGGCCGCCCGTCCGGCCGTCCCGCCCCCCGGCCAGGATCTCCCCGACGAGCGCCTCCCCCTGCGAGGCATCCGGAAGCGGATCGCCGAGAACATGGCGCGGTCCAAGCGCACCGCCGCGCACTTCACCTTCGTCGAGCAGGCGGACGTGACCGAGCTCGTGCGGATGAAGGAGCGGATGGCGGCGGCGGCGAAGGAGGAGGGGGTGAAGCTCACCTTCCTGCCCTTCGTGGTGAAGGCGGCCGTGGCGGCGCTGCAGGCGCACCCCCGGCTCAACGCCTCCCTGGACGAGGAGCGGAGCGAGCTGGTCCTGAAGCGGCGCTACGACATCGGGATCGCCTCCGCCACGGAGCAGGGGCTGGTGGTCCCGGTGATCCGCGGCGCCGACCGGCGCTCGCTGCTCGAGCTGGCCCGCGAGATCGAACGGCTCGCCCAGGACTCCAAGGCCGGGCGCTCGCGGCCCCAGGACATGGGGGGCTCGACCTTCACGATCACGAGCCTCGGAGCGCTGGGCGGCCTCTTCGCCACCCCGGTGCTCAACTACCCGGAGGTCGGGATCCTGGGCCTGCACCGGATCCGGCCGACCCCGGTGGTGAAGGACGGAGCGGTGGCGGTCCGGGACGTGATGCACGTCTCGGTGACGAGCGACCACCGGGTGGTGGACGGCCACCAGGCGGCGGCCTTCGCCTACGAGGTGATCCGCTACCTCGAGGACCCGACGCTGCTCTTCCTGCGGCTCGTCTGAGCCCCGCGATGATCGTCGGCCCGGCGAGCGAGGCGAGCCTGTCGGGGCGCCGGTGGGGCGGGGGCCCCGCCCCCGTATGATCGATACGCACTGCCACCTCGACAAGCCCGAGTTCGACGCCGACCGCGCGGCGGTCCTCGAGCGGGCGCGGGCGGCCGGAGTGACCGACGTGGTCGTGCCCGCCATCGGCCCGGCCCGCTGGGCGGCCCTGGCGGCGCTCCCGGCCGCCTGGCCCGGGCTCCACTTCGGCCTCGGGATCCACCCGCAGCTCCTCCCCGAGCTCGACCGGCGGGACGACGACCGGCACCTCGCCGACCTCGAGGCCGCGCTCGGGAGGGGTGGGGCGGTGGGGGTGGGGGAGTGCGGGCTCGACGGCCCGAGCGCCGAGGCCGGGGCGCCCATGGACCGGCAGGTGGCGCTGCTCCGCGCCCACCTCCGGCTGGCGGCCCGCCACGGCCTCCCGGTCATGCTCCACTGCCTGCGGGCGCACGACGCCCTGCTCGCCCTCCTCGCCGAGGAGCCGCTGCCCGCGGGCGGGGTCCTCCACAGCTACTCGGGGAGCGCGGAGCAGGTGGCGCTCTACCTCCGCCACGGGCTCCACTTCTCCTTCGCCGGGCCGGTCACCTACGAGCGGGCCCGGAAGCCGCTGGCGGCCGCCCGGGCGGTCCCCCGCGGCCGGCTGCTGCTCGAGACCGACGCCCCCGACCAGACCCCGCGCCCTCACCGCGGGCGGAACGAGCCCGCCCTCCTGGCCGGGATCGCGGCTTCCCTCGCCCGGGCGCTGGGCTGGACCGAGGCCGAGCTGGACGCGGTCACCACCGCCAACGCCCGGGCCCTCTTTCGGCTGCCGGCCCGCTCGCCGGGACCGGCCGCGCCGTCGTAACATCCGCGGCCCGATGAGCGCCCGCGTCTCGCCCCGGGTCGATCGCACCGCGCGCCTCCTGGGCCTCGAGGCCATGGAGCGCCTGGCGACCGCGCACGTCGTGGTGCTCGGGATCGGCGGGGTGGGGACGGTGGCGGCCGAGGCGCTGGCGCGCGCGGGGGTGGGGCGGCTCACCCTCGTGGACGGCGAGCGGGTGGACGAGACCAACGCCAACCGGCAGCTCCACGCCCTCGACGGGGCGTTCGGGCGGCCCAAGGCCGAGGAGATGGCGGCGCGGCTCTCCCGCGTGAACCCGGCGCTCCGGGTCGAGGCGGTGACCGAGTTCTACGGTGCCGAGAGCGGCGACCGGCTCGTTCCCGATGGCACCTCGTTCGTGGTGGACGCGATGGACACGGTGGTGGCCAAGCTGCACGTGATCGCCCGCTGCCTGGAGCGCCGCATCCCCATCGTCACCTCGCTCGGGGCGGCCCGGCGGATCGACCCCACCGCCGTCCAGGTGACCGATCTCTCCGAGACCCACACCGACCAGCTCGGCAAGGACGTCCGCAAGTACCTGCGCCGTCGCCACGGGATCGCCTCCAGCGCCCCCACCGGCGTCCTCGCGGTCTGGTCGCTGGAGGCGCCCCGCCCGACGCTCGCCCTCCCGGGCGACGAGCTCGGCATCCCGGGGGCCCGCGCCCGGGTGGCGGGCCGCCGCGAGCCCGCCTGCCACGGGAGCGCCGCCTTCGTCACCGGCGCCTTCGGCCTGGCGGCGGCCGCCGCCGTGGTCCAGGGGCTGACCGGGATCGCCCCCAGGACGCACCGGGAGCTCTCGGCGGCGGAGCAGGCGCGCCGCCGGAAGCGGGCCGTCCCCCCGCGCCGGCGGCGGTACTGAGCTGGCCCGCGGAGCGCGCTGCGGGGGCGCAGGCCCCCTTTTGCGTTTACGCTCGCCCGGCCGGTGGCTAGAGTCCGCGCGGCGCCGGCCACCGGCGCGCGCCTATATCTGCCCCCCAGGAAGGGACCTCGCCATGGCCACCTCGACCTACGACGCCGTCGTGATCGGCGCCGGCCCCGGCGGCTACGTCGCCGCCATCCGGCTCGCCCAGCTCGGGAAGAAGACCGCCCTCGTGGAGCGCGAGGAGCTGGGCGGTGTCTGCGTCAACTGGGGCTGCATCCCCTCCAAGGCGCTCATCGCCGCCGCGAACCTGGTGGACGACATGCGGCACGCCGCCGAGCGGGGGATCCTGGTCGAGCCGCCCAAGGTGGACATCGCCAAGCTCCGGGAGTTCAAGGACGCTGTGGTGAAGAAGATGGTGGGGGGCATCGGCTTCCTGGAGAAGGGGAACAAGGTGGAGGTGGTGAGGGGGACGGCGGCGTTCGTCGGCCCGGGCGCCGTCGAGGTCACCGGGGCGGGGGGCGAGAAGTCCCGCCTCGAGGCGGGCGCCTTCATCCTGGGCACCGGCGCGCGCCCCATCGCCATCCCCGGCTTCCCCTTCGGCCCGGACGTCTGGAGCGCCAGGGAGGCGGTCGATCTCCCGGAGGTCCCGGGACGCCTGGTCTGCATCGGCGGCGGGATCATCGGGATGGAGCTCGGCACCGTCTACGCCAAGCTCGGCTCCCAGGTGACCTTCCTCGAGGCCCTGCCCCAGATCCTCACCGGCATCGACCCGGAGGCGGTGCGGCTGGTGCAGAAGGGCATGCGCCAGCGCGGGGCCACCGTCCACGTGAACGCGAAGGCGGTCGGCTACGAGCGGCGCGGTCAGGAGCTCGTGGTGCGGGCCGAGGTGGACGGGAAGCCCATCGAGATCCCCTGCGACCGGATCCTGTGCGCGGTGGGGTTCCGCCCCGCCACCGACGGGCTCGGGCTCGACAAGGCCGGCGTGAAGGTCGGCCCGAAGGGCTACGTCGAGGTCGATCCCCAGTACCGGACCAGCGCCCCGACCGTCTTCTGCATCGGCGACCTGGCCGGCCCGCCGCTCCTCGCCCACAAGGCCTCGAAGGAGGGAGAGATCGCCGCCGAGGCCATCGCCGGGATGAAGTCGGCGCGCGACTGGGTGGCGCTCCCGGCCGCGATCTTCACCGATCCCGAGATCGCGGCGGTGGGGCTCTCCGAGGAGGAGGCGCGCAAGCAGGGCTACGATCCGGTGGTCGGCAAGTTCGCCTTCGGCGCCCTGGGCCGGGCGGTGGCCATCGCCCATGCCGAGGGGTTCGTGAAGGTGATCGGCGACCGGGCCTCGAAGCTGCTCCTCGGGGCCACCATCTGCGGCCCGGAGGCGTCCGACCTGATCGCCGAGGCGGCCCTCGCCCTGGAGATGGGGGCCTACCTCGAGGACGTGGCCCTCACCATCCACGCCCACCCGACCTTGCCCGAGGCCTTCATGGAGGCCTGCAAGGCGGCCCTCGGCGAGGCCATCCACATGCTCAACCGCCCGGAGCGCCCGGCGCGGACCGAGGGGGCGGCCGCCCGCGCCTGATGCGGACGCTGCGCACCTACCGGCTGGGCCGGGTGGAGTACGAGGACGGCCTGGCGCTCATGCGCCTCGCCGGCGAGGCGGTCCGCTCCGGATCTCCTCCGGAGACCGACTTCCTCTTCCTCCTCGAGCACCCGCCGGTCCTCACGCTCGGGAGGAGCGCGGGGCGGCGGAACATCCTCGCCGCCCCGGCCTGGCTCGAGAAGCAGGGGTTCGAGATCCACGAGACAGACCGCGGCGGGGACGTCACGTACCACGGCCCGGGCCAGATCGTCGGCTACCCGGTCCTCGATCTCTCGGACCGGCCGGACGTGCGCCGCTACGTGGGGGCGCTCGAGGAGGCGATGATCCGGACCTGCGGGGATCACGGGGTCGAGGCGGCGCGCCACGCGCATCACCGGGGCTGCTGGGTGGGGTCGCGCAAGCTGGGCGCGGTCGGGGTCCACCTCTCCCGCTGGCTCACCTCGCACGGCCTGGCGTTCAACCTCGACCCGGACCTCGGCCACTTCCAGGCGATCGTTCCCTGCGGGATCGACGACCCGCGGCTGGGCGTCACCAGCCTGGCCGCGGAGCTCGCGGCCCGCGGCCGCCCGAGCCCGCCCCGCGCAGAGGTGGAGAACCGCCTCGCCCTCCACCTGGCGGACGCGCTCGGCCGGGCCCGCGTCGACGCCGGCCCCGATCTCCGCACGGTCTCGGTCGTGCCGGTGGGCGAGGACGGCCGGATCCTCCTCCTGCGGCGGAGCCCGGGCCGGGGGGGCTTCTGGCAGCAGGTCACCGGGCGGATCGAGCCGGGCGAGGCGCCCGAGGCGGCCGCCCGCCGGGAGCTGCAGGAGGAGACCGGCGCCGCCGTCCCGGTGCGGCCGCTCGGCTATCGGCACGGCTTCGGGCTCGACCCGGACGTGAACCGGGTCCGGCCGGGCGCCCTGGTGGTCGCGGAGGAGATCGCCTTCGCCGCCCGGGTGCCGGCCGGCTTCGTCCCCCGCCTGTCGGACGAGCACGCCGAGCACGCCTGGCTCCCGCCCTCCGAGGCGCTCTCGCGGCTCCGCTTCGCCGGCCTCCGCCGGGCCGTCCGGCTGGCGACCGAGCTGGCGTGAGGAGGAGGCACCCCGGGCGGGGCGGCGCGCAGGCCGTGCGCGAGGCGCGTGCTACGCTCGCGGCGTGGGCCGTGCGGTTCAGCGATCGGCCGAGAGCCGCGGCGAGCGCGAGCTGCGGCTGTGGCGCTCCTCCACCGTCCGCCTGCTCCTCGCCTGGAACGCCGGTGTCCGCGCGATCTCGCTCGGCGTCATGCACGCGCTCTCGCCCGGTCCAGGGGTCGAGGGCGCGCTCGCCATGGCCTGGGGGTTGACCGCGGTCGAGGCGATCGCGGCCGCCGTCCCCCGGGTTCCCTACCGCGTGCGGCTCGGGATCCTCCTCGCCGGGCTGTGGCTCGGGATCGTGGTCGCCCCGATCTCCCTGGTGCCGAGGTCGGTGAGCTTCGCCGCCGCGGTCACGGCGGTGGCGGTGGGGGGGATGCTCCTCGGGGGCCGGACGGCGGTCGGGTTCGCGGTGGTGGCGCTCGCGTACTTCACCGCGGTCGGGGTCTGGGCCGGGGCGCTGGGCGCTCCGGCGGCCGACGCGCTCACGCCCGCCCTGCGCTGGGGCCTCGCCATCGCCGGGGTGGCGCCGCACCTGGTGACCGCGGCGGTGGCGGTGGCCCGGGTGGGCGACCGGCTCCGCACCGCGTTCCTCGACGCGATCCGGGCCCTGGACGAGACGGCGGCGGCCCGCGAGCGGCTGGCGGAGGGCGAGAAGCTGGAGATCGCAGGGCGGCTCGCGGGGGCGGCGGCCCACGATCTCAACAACACGCTCACCGCCATCATCGGGGGGGCGGACCTGCTCCGCGATCGGGCCCAGGCGCCCGAGACCCGGGAGATCGCCGACGACATCGTCGAGGCCGCGCGGAACGCGGCCGCGCTCACCCAGCAGATGCTGCTCGCCACCCGCCGCGGCCTCTTCAGCCCCGAGCCGGTCGACGTGGCCGGCCTGGCGGTCGGGTGCGCCAAGGCCATCCGCCGCCTGCTCCCCGGCGGCGTGGACCTGGTGCTCGACGCCCCGACGCCGGCGGTGGCGCGCGTCGACCAGGGCCAGGTGCAGCAGCTCTTCCTCAACCTTGCGGTGCACGCCCGGGACGCCATGCCGGAGGGCGGGCGGCTGCGGATCGCCGTCGCCCTGGCGGAGCGCGACGGCGAACGCTGGGTGGCGATCGAGGTCGAGGACGACGGGATCGGGATGGCCCCCGAGACCCGGCGCCGGGTCTTCGAGCCCTTCTTCGCCGGGCGCGCTCCCGGCCGGGGGATCGGGCTCGGGCTCTCCCACGTCCGGAGCATCGTCGAGGCGCACGGGGGGCGGGTCTCGGTCCGGAGCGCGCCCGGGCGCGGGACCACCTTCTCCATCCTGCTGCCGGCCGCGGGGGAAGCGTCCCAGGAGCCGGAGGCGGGGCGGCCGGTGGCCTCGCTCCAGGGGACGCGGGTCCTGGTGGTCGAGGACGACGTCCGGGTGCGGGCGGCGGAGTGCGAGGCGCTCGCCTCGGCCGGCTGCCTGGTGCGCGAGGCCCGCGACGGCGCCGACGCCCTCGGCTTCCTCGCCGGCGGCGGCCGCTTCGACCTGCTGCTCACCGACGTGCTCATGCCGGGCATCCCCTTCGGCGAGGTGATCTCGATGTTCCAGGTGGCCTGCCCGTCGGGCGGGATCCTGGTCTGCTCGGCCTACGCCGACGACCTCCAGGTCCGCCGGGCCATCGAGTCGGGGGAGTTCACCTTCCTGCGCAAGCCCTTCACCCGGGCCGAGCTGCTCGCCGCCTGCGTCCGGGCGCTGGCCCGGCGCGCGCCGAGCGCGGTCGGCACCTGACTCGAGGGTCGGCCCGCCGCCGGGTGGCGCCCGGCCGAGGAATCGGTATCATCCCGCCTCTCGCGCCTGGACGGCCCGAGAACCGAACCCTCGCCCGGGAACCGCGCAAATGATCAGCGTCGAGAAGATCGGTGGCACCTCGATGTCGGCCTTCGAGGAGGTGCTGAAGAACATCATGCTCCGCGACCCGGCCCGGGTGACGGGGCGGGTCTACGTGGTCTCCGCCTACGCCGGGGTGACCAACGAGCTGCTCGAGCACAAGAAGACCGGCGTCCCCGGGGTCTACGAGAAGTTCGCCAAGGGCGGCGACTACGCGACCGCCCTCGAGGCGCTCACCGGCAAGCTCAAGGCGATCAACCAGGGGCTGGCGAAGCTTGGCCTCGACCTGGCCCGGGCCGACGGGTTCATCGAGAAGCGGATGCGGGATCTCCGCTCCTACCTCGACTCGATGCGCCACGTGCTGGCGAGCGGCTACCTGCGGCGGGAGAGCGTGCTCCTGGCGGCGCGCGAGATGCTGGCCGCCATCGGGGAGGTCCACAGCGCCTACAACAGCGTGGAGATCCTGAAGTCCAAGGGGGTGCCGGCCCAGCTCATGGACCTCTCCGGCTTCGACGACGACGACCCGCTCACCATCGACGAGCGGATCCACAAGTCGTTCCAGGGCGTGGACGTGCAGCGCCAGGTGGTGGTGGTGACCGGCTACACCAAGGGCACCGAGGGGATCATGCGGGAGCTCGACCGCGGGTACTCCGAGGTCACCTTCAGCAAGGTGGCGGTCGAGCTCCGCGCCGACGAGGCCGTGATCCACAAGGAGTTCCACCTCTCCTCCGCCGACCCGGAGATCGTGGGGGCGAAGAACGCGGTGGTGGTGGGACGGACCAACTACGACGTGGCCGATCAGCTGGCCGACGTGGGGATGGAGGCCATCCACCCCAAGGCCGCCAAGCCCATGGAGCTGGCGGGGATCTCCATCCGCCTCAAGAACACCTTCGAGCCGGAGCACCCCGGGACCCTCATCACCAAGGACTTCGTGGGCAAGGAGGCCCGGATCGAGGTGATCGCCGGCTCGCCCAAGGTGACCGCGGTCGAGATCCACGACCCGAACATGGTGGGGACGGTCGGGTTCGACCTCGGGGTGATGGAGCTGTTCCGGCGGTTCGGGATCTCGTACATCCTGAAGGCCACCAACGCGAACTCCATCACCCACGTGGTCTGGGACAAGTCGATCACCTCCGCCTTCGTCGAGGAGCTGGAGAACGCCTACGAGGTGGTGACCGCCGTCCCCTCCGCCATCGTCTGCGTCATCGGGACCAACATCGCCTTCCCCGGGGTCCTGGCCCGGGCCGCCCGGGCCCTGGCCGAGAACCACATCAACGTGAACGCCGTCTCCCAGTCGCTCCGCCAGACCAGCATGCAGTTCGTCATCGCGCGCGACGACTACCGGAAGGCGGTGGTGGCCCTCAACGCCGCCCTCTGCCTGAACCCGCCGTCGCAGGCGACGTGAGGCAGGGCACTGAAGCTGCAAGTAAACTCGTCCCTTCCAGGGAGGGAGGGGGCGTGGCCTCTACCGACTACGGCTCGGACCGCGCGCCGGCTGCTGCCGGCGCGTCGACAAGCGCCGCGACGACTCGAAGGCTGTCCGGGGCGGCGGCGAACGTAGCCTTCCAACGCGTGGATCGGTTCTCCCAAGTGTTGATCCGGCGCAGAGCTGTACGGCGCCGACCTGCGACCGCGTGGACGGTTCGTGCTGCCAGGCCTCCGACCCCTGCGGCGGGGACGACTCGATCACGTTCGTCGGTTCCGGTGCGAACTGCCACTCCGTGCCGTCGTCGTGTCTCTGAGGAGATGAGCCTTCCGGAGTCAGCCGATGCCGCTATCCGATGGGACAGTGCGGGTGGTCGGGAGGGTGCTCTGCGTTGGCGTGCTGGTGGTTCAGTGCTTGGCTGGGCGAGCATATGGGGGGACCGGTGCCGAGCCGAATCCGGTCTACGTCGGCGTGCTCGAGGAGTTCGCCTACGAGCCAGGTGGGACGGCGCTGCGGCCGCAGGTGAGGGTGGCCTTTCGTCATGATCGCGACGGGTGGTCCGCCCTTCCAGACGGTGTCGGCTTCTACGAGGAGCAGCAGCAGGGGGCCTACGTGCAAGCGGGCCGGCAGCTGCGACAGCTGCTGCCGCCCACCTTGACCTGGACCGCGTGCTTCGACGGTAGGGCGATCGGAAAGATCGAGACGGTGCTGCCAGATCACTGGGGGCCCAGGGCGCGGGGGGCGTATCTCCTCGCGAAGAGCCAGAATCCTCCGTGGGTTGGGGCAAGGAGCGCGGAGTTCAAGGGGTGGTCATGGACTAACGTTCACCGCCCCCTTGTGGTCACAACTTCGGGCCGGTGCGGAGATCCCGACCAGTGGAAACGGCGGCCGTTCGATCGGGCGGAACTGGATGCCCTGCTGCCAAGGCTTCGCCCGGTCTTGAAGGCGGCACACATCTTCGTCACCGAGAGCCCCGACGAGATGTTCAGACCGATCAAGGCATATGGGTCGAAACGGGGCGACCGCGTGTTCATGGTGGGGTACGGCGACGAGCTCACCTTCCTGTTTGCCCTCGGGCGGAGCGGTGAGGTCCGATTGGTCGGTACGCACCTCTCGGTGATCGATGCGGGCGACTATGTCGGGGAGGGTCGATCGAACATGATTGCCATGCTCCATGTGGAACAGCAGGATGGCCTCGTGCTCTTCGGAGGGGGTTCCGAGCGCCCGCTGGCATTCTCATGGGTGTGGGCTGACGAGGAGTAGGTACGAGCTGTCCGAGGCTGCGATGAACGCGCTCGCGCCGTAGGGCGTCCGGTAACGACGCAGCCAAGCAGCGCCCTTCGGGGGGACGTCAGCGCCGCACGCGCTCCCGGGCCGGCGAGGAGAGCTCCGCCCGGGCGCGGCCGAGGGCCACCGCCTCCACCTCCTCGAGCGAGAGGGTGTCGCCGCCGAGCAGGACGCGCTCCATGCGGAACCTCCGGGGAGGAGCGCCCCCTGCCTGCAACCGGGCGACGGGGGCACTCCCCCCAGGTCGGCGCGGGCCAGGCGAGCCCCTTGCACCTGGCCGGGCGCATGACGCGTCGCCTCGCGCTCCCCCTCGTCCTGGCCCTCGCCTCGGCCGCTGCCCCGCTGCGGAAAGCCCTGGAAACTCCGGCCTCCAGGCCGCCATGCCCCCCGGCCGGTCGGGGAGAGCCCCCGCGCCACTGGCTCGGCTGCCCCGCGGACCCCGGTCCGGGCCGCGCCCTGGCCGCCGACGAGCGGCTGGTCCTGGGCCTCCCGCTCGACCCGAACACGGCCCCGGAGCGGGAGCTCGCCTACGTCCCCGGCCTCTCCCGCTCCCTGGCCCGGGCGGTGGTCGAGAGCCGGGCTGTCGAGGGCCCGTTCGGCAGCGTGGAGGACCTGCTCCGCGTCCGCGGGATCGGCCCGCGCCGGCTGGCCCAGGCTCGGGCCGCACTCGCGGTCGCCCCGCCGCCGTAGCGAGCGGGCCGGGGCTGGGGTACGCTCCACGGCCGGGGGTGGAGGGCCGTCCGTTGGTCATCCGGTGTGAACGCTGCTCGACGCTCTACGAGCTCGACGAGACCCTGCTCTCGCCCGAGGGCTCCGCGGTCCAGTGTACCCGCTGCCAGCACGTCTTCACGGCGCGCCCGCCCGGCGCGAGCTCCGCCGAGGCCGCGGCGCCCGCACCGGCCGCGAAGCAAGAGCCGGCACCCGCCCAGGAGATCTCCCGGCCCTCCTCGCGGCCGACGGGGCCCCGCGCACCGGCGCTCGATCGTGCCCCCCAGAGCGGCCCGGCCGTCTACCGCCCCCCGCCGAGCGCCCCGCCCATGCCGGCGATGGCCCGCCCGCCGCAGATCCGGCGGGACACGGTGGGCGTGTTCGAGTCGCGCCTGCGCTGGGGCCACCGCTGGCGCTGGCTCGCCCCGGCCCTCGCCGGCGTGCTCCTCGCCGGAGTGGTGGCGGCCTGGCTCCTCGTCCCACGGCACGGCGACCCCGAGGTCGTGCGCATCCGGGCCGAGGGGATGGCCTTGGTGGCCCTGGACGACGCCGGGAGCGTGGAGAAGGCCGTCGCCCTGCTCGACCAGGCGGTGGCGCGCGACCCGAGGTCCCGCTCCGCCCAGGCGGAGCGCGCCCTCGCCAAGGTGGTCCGCGCGTTCGGCGTCTCGGAGGAGGCGGAGGGGCTCTCCAGCAAGGCGACCGAGCTGGGGGCCGAGCGCGACCGGCTCCGCCGCGACAAGCCGCCGGGGTGGGAGGAGGCGGAGCACGCCGCCGGGGCCGCCGCGGACACCGCCGCGGCGAGCGCCCGGGCCAAGGAGGAGCAGGCGCGGGGCCTCGCCGACGATGCCCTGGCGACCTGGAAGCCGCCCGACGGAGCCCTCCCGACCGAGGCCGCCCGGGCCCTGGCCATGCACCACGCCTTCGCCGGGGATCGGCCCGCGGTCCGCAAGGTGCTCCGCGCCGTGAAGGGGGACGCCGCCGCAGACCCCTGGCTCGCGCTCGCCGAGGCGACCCTCGACGCCCGCGCCCAGGACCGCGCCTCGCGGGAGCGGGCGCTGGGGGAGCTCGGCGGGATCGCCCAGCGCCAGCCGGAGCTGCTCCGGGCGCGCTACCTCCTCGCCCGGACCCAGGCGGCCCTCGGGAAGCGGCCGGAAGCGATCACCAGCCTGGACGGCATCCTCGCCGCCAACGCCCACCACGAGGGGGCAAGGGCTCTTCGAGAAGAGCTCACCCGCCCGCCGCCGGCGCCCCCCGCGCCCCCGGCTCCGCCCGCCTCGCCCAAGTCCGTGCCGGTGGTGCGCAAGGTGGCCCCGGCGACCGTCCTCGGTGGAGCGCCCGGCCAGGCGACGCCCGTGGCGGGCGCGGCCGGCCGGCCGTCGGGCCCCGGGCTGTCCGCCGCCGAGCTCCCGCCGGAGGCAAGCCGGCCCGCCCCGGCGCCCGCGCCGTCCCCGGCGGCGCCCGCGGACGTCTCCCCCGCGCCCGCGTCGGCGGAGCCTCCGCCCGCCGTGCCTCCCGTCCCGGCGCCGCCCCCTCCACCCAAGTTCCGGGTCCGGTCGCCGCCCGAGCAGGACCCGGCGCAGCTGGGCGGGGGCTAGGAGCGCACCCGCCGACGCGCTGACGGCGCGGCGCCACGCGCCAGGACCCCGGGCCGCCATGGCCGACCTCCTCGTCGCCGGGAAGATCCACACGCTCGAGCCGGGCCGGCTCGCGGCCGGGGCGCTCCTCGCGCGGGACGGGCGGATCGTGCGGGTGGGGAGCCTGGCCGAGTGCGAGCGGGAGGCCGCCCGCGGCGCGCGCCGGATCGCCCTCGGCGCGGGGAGCGCCGTTCCCGGGCTGGTGGACGCGCACGGGCACGTCTTCCACCTCTCCGTGGCGCGCGCCTCGGTGCGCTGCGGAGGGGCGGCGAGCGCCGAGGAGTGCGCCGCCCGGGTGACGGTCCGGGCCCGCACGACGCCAGCCGGGCGCTGGATTCGCGGGCGGGGGTGGGACCAGAACCGCTGGCCGGGCAGAGCGTTCCCCGGGGCGGCGCTCCTCACCGAGGCGGCGCCCCACCACCCGGTCGTGCTCGTCCGCGTGGACGGCCACGCGGCCTGGGTCAACGCGGCCGCGCTCGAGGCGGCGGGGATCGGGGAGGGGACCCCGGATCCGCCGGGCGGCCGGATCCACCGCGACGCCGCGGGCCGGCCCGCGGGGGTCCTGGTCGATCGGGCCATGGACCTGGTGCTGGCGCGGCTCCCCCCTCCCACGCCGCCGGAGCGCGAGGAGGGGATCCTCACGGCACTCCGGGAGCTGGCCGGGCTCGGGCTCACCGGCGTCCACGACGCCGGGGTGGAGCCGGACGGGCTCGACGCCTACGCGCGCCTGGCGGAAGGAGGCCGGCTCCCCATCCGCGTGGAGGCGATGATCGCCGGCGAGCCTCCCCTCGTCGCCCTGGAGGCGGAGCTGGCGCGCTGGCAAGGCCGGCGCGAGCTCGGGCGGCTCTCGGTCCGGGCCGTGAAGCTCTATGCCGACGGCGCCCTCGGGAGCCGGGGCGCGGCCCTCCTCGAGCCGTACGCCGACGAGCCGGGGAACACCGGCCTCTTTCTCACGCCGCCCGAGGAGCTGCGCCGGAAGCTCGCCTTGGTGGTGGCGGCCGGGTTCCAGCCGGCCGTCCACGCCATCGGCGACGCCGCCTGCCGCGAGGTCCTGCGCGCCTTCGTCGAGGCCGGCCCGGCGGCCCGGGCGCTCCGCCCACGGGTGGAGCACCTGCAGCTCCTCGACCCGTCCGATCGCTCGCTCCTCGCCTCCGCCCGAGCGATCGCCTCCATGCAGCCGGTCCACGCCACCAGCGACGGCCCCTGGTTGCCCGCGCGGCTCGGGGAGGGGCGCGCTCGGCTCCGCGGGGCCTACGCCTGGCGAAGCGCCGCGGCGGCGGGCGGGGTGCTGGCCTTCGGCTCCGACTTCCCCATCGAGGAGCCCGATCCGCGGGCCGGCCTCCACGCCGCCGAGACCCGGCGGTCGTCCGACGGGACCTGCTTCCTCCCGGAGGAGGCCCTCTCGAGGGTGGAGGCGCTGCGGGCGTTCACCGCCGGGGCGGCCTTCGCCGCGCACGCCGAGGGGCGGCGAGGGGTGCTCCGCGAGGGGCTCGACGCGGATCTCACGCTCTTCGCCGAGGATGTCCTCGCGGTGCCGGCCGAGGCGCTCCTCCGGCTCACCGTCACCCACACCATCGTGGGCGGCGAGGTGGTGTTCGAGCGGGTGGGCGGGACCGGCTAGAGGAGCGTCGCGAACCCGACCACCAGCCGGCCGGCGGTGACCTTCCCGCCGCCCACGACCACGAGGTCGTTCAGCGCGCGGCCCGACTCGGCGCGGGTCTTCCAGGCGTGGGCGGGGTTGAGGTGGAGGCGGGCCACGCCGCGCTCGGTACGGTGGACGACGAGGGCGGTGCCCTCCGGCGAGACCGACTCGACCACGCCCACGTGCTCGGCCGGGCCGCCGGGCCGGTCGGCGAGAAAGACCAGGTCGCCGGCCGCGGGGTGGGCGCGCCGGAAGGCGCCGCGGGCCCGGGCCAGCTCGAGGATGGAGGCGGGGCGATCGGCGCCGGCCGGCAGGGGGGCGCCACCCTTCGAGAGGGCGGCCCGTGCCACGGCGGCGCAGCCGTCGCCGTAGCGGACCCCGTCCAGCACCACCTCGCGCGAGCCGACCAGGGAGTCGGCCGCCTCGACCGCGCGGTGGACCGCCTGGTCGTGCGGGACGGCCCGCGCCTGGACCGAGCGCCGGGCGGAGGCGGAACCGGGAGCCGGGCCGGCATCCGGGTTGCGGATGCCGGCCCGGTCCTGGGCGGGCGGGGGCAGGGGCTTGCCGCGGGCCGCGTGCCCCGCTCCGGCGCAGCCCGCCGCGAGGAGGGCCAGCGCGAGGAGCAGCGTGCGCGGCGGCGACATCGGTGTGGGATGGTACGCGGCGCCGGAGGGCCGTCCATTTTTCTTCCGGTGGACATCGCCCGTGCGTGCGCGGAGGGACTGGAGGGGCGGGAGCGGCGTCAGGGGCGCGGGCGATGCTGGAGAGTGGCTCTTCGACCCGGGCGATGTCGCCTGATGGCCTCCGCCTCCGGCACCTGAACGCATGTCACGACATTATCAGCTCAAGCCCGCCGCCATCCCGGCCCGCGCCCTGAACTACCAGGGGCTCCTGAACGACCAGCAGATCGCCGTGGTCGAGGCCGGCGACGGGCCGATCCTGGTGATCGCCGGGGCGGGCTCGGGGAAGACCCGGACCCTCACCTGGCGGGTGGCGCGGCTGCTCGCCGACGGCGTCCAGCCCGAGGCGATCCTCCTCCTCACCTTCACCAACAAGGCCGCCCGGGAGATGCTGCGCCGGGTGGAGGAGGTCTGCCGGGTCGACACCCGCCGGATCTCCGGCGGCACCTTCCATCACGTGGCGCACGAGCTCCTGCGGGAGCACGGTGGGACGCTCGGTTACCAGCGGGGCTACTCGATCCTCGACCGCGAGGACTCGCGGGACGTGATGTCCGCCGCCATCGCCGACTGCGGGCTGGCGGTGGGGGCGCGCCGCTTCCCCAAGGCGGACGTCCTCATCGACCTGGTCTCCATGGCGGTGAACACCCAGACTCCGCTCGCCGAGGTGGTGGCGGGGCGGCGCCCCCAGTTCGTGCCGCTGACCGACGAGCTCCTCCGGGTGGCGCGGCGCTACGCCGAGCGCAAGCACGCGCTCAACGCGATGGACTTCGACGACCTGCTCCTCAACTGGAAGGTCCTGCTCGCCGAGCGCGACGAGGTCCGGCGGGCGCTCGCCGACCGCTTCCGGCACGTGCTGGTGGACGAGTACCAGGATACCAACCGGCTCCAGGGGGACGTGGTCGACCTCCTCGCCGCCGATCACCGGAACCTGTGCGTGGTGGGCGACGACGCGCAGAGCATCTACTCGTTCCGGGGGGCGCACTTCGCCAACATCCTCGAGTTCGAGCGGCGCTACCCGGACGCGCGCCGCTTCGACCTGACCGTCAACTACCGCTCCACCCCGCAGATCCTGGCGCTCGCCAACGCCTCGATCGCCGCCAACGTCCGGCAGTTCGAGAAGGAGCTGTCGTCGGTGCGCCGCGACGGGAGCCTGCCCGGCGTGGTCCCCTGCCGCGAGGTGCAGCAGCAGGCGGCCTTCGTCGCCCAGCGGGTGCTGGAGCTGCGCGACGAGGGGATCCCGCTCCCGGAGATCGCCGTCCTCTACCGCGCCCACCACCACTCGATGGAGATCCAGTTCGAGCTGGCCCGGCGCGGGATCCCCTTCGTGGTGCGGAGCGGGGTGCGCTTCTTCGAGGCGGCGCACGTGAAGGACGTGCTCGCCCACCTCCGGTTCGCGCGGAACCCGGGCGACGAGCTGGCCCTGAAGCGCTGCCTCAAGATCACCCCCGGGGTGGGCACCGCCACGGCCGAGGCCGTCTGGAACGCCTTCTCCCTCCGCCGGAGCAGGGGGCAGGGGGCGGTGGAGGAGCTGCTCGCGCCCGAGGTGGCCTCGCAGGTGCCGGGGAAGGGGCGGCCCGGGTACGTCCGGCTCGCCCAGCTCCTCCGCGCCCTCTCCCGTCCGCCCACCCGCGACCTCCCCGGGGAGGCGATCGAGAAGGTCCTGGACGAGGGGTACGAGGAGTACCTCCGGGCCGAGTTCCTGAACGCCGACGCCCGGGTCGAGGACGTGCAGCAGCTCGCCCAGTACGCCCGCGGCTACGAGGACACCGAGGCGTTCCTGGCCGAGATCGCCCTCCTCACCGAGCTCTCCGCCGAGAC
>DATKAL010000429.1:0-11994 GCA_035498135.1 Anaeromyxobacter sp. | reverse complement strand
CGCCGACGCGGTGGTGACCGACTTCTCCATGCCCGGGATGGACGGGATGGAGCTGCTCCACGCCATCCGGGAGCGCGACCGGAGCCTGCCGGTGATCCTCCTCACCGCCCGCGGCTCCGAGCGGCTCGCGGTCCGGGCGATCAAGGCGGGCGCCTACGAGTACGTCGCGAAGCCCTTCGACGTGGACGAGATGGCCCAGGCGCTGGAGCGGGCCCTCGAGGCGCGCGCGCTGCGGCAGCGCGATCGCCAGCTGGCCGCCGAGCACGCCATCGGCCGGCGGGTGGTGAGCCGCTCGCCGGTGATGCGGCAGCTCCTCGACGCCACCGCGCGGGTGGCGGCCAAGGAGATCACCGTGCTCGTGCGCGGGGAGACGGGCACGGGCAAGGAGCTCATCGGCTCGCTCCTCCACGCGCAGAGCCGGCGCGCCGACGGCCCCCTGGTGCGCTTCAACTGCGGCGCCATCCCGGCCGAGCTGGCCGAGGCCGAGCTCTTCGGGCACACCCGGGGCGCCTTCACCGGCGCCACCCGGGCCCGGGCCGGGTTCTTCGCCGAGGCGGACCGGGGAACGCTGGTGCTGGACGAGGTGGGCGAGCTCCCGCTCCCCGTCCAGGCCAAGCTCCTGCGCGCCCTCCAGGAAGGGGAGATCCAGCCGGTGGGCTCGGGCCGGGTCGAGAAGGTGGACGTGCGGATCGTCGCCTGCACCAACCGCGACCTCGCCGTCGAGGCCCGGGAGGGCCGCTTCCGCGAGGACCTCTACTACCGGCTGGCGGTGGTCGAGCTCCTGGTGCCGCCGCTGCGCGACCGGCGCGAGGACATCCCGGCGCTGGCCCACGAGTTCGCGCTGCGCTACGCGGAGCGCTTCGGCGCCGAGGAGGTCCGGCTCTCGCCGGCGCTGGTCGGTCGCCTGGCGTCGGCGGACTGGCCGGGCAACGTGCGCGAGCTCGAGAACGCGGTGGCGCGGATGGTCGCCCTGAGCGGCGGCGGCGAGATCGGGCTGGAGGACTTCGCCCCCGCCGGCGCCCGGGAGGCGGTCCCGGCGATCGGCGGCGACGGCGAGGGCGGAGTCGAGGCCGCCGAGGACCAGACGCTCCGGGAGCAGCTCGACGCCCTGGAGCGGCGGGTGATCGCCCGCACGATGACCGCGGTGGGCGGCAACCAGTCCGAGGCCGCCCGGAGGCTGGGCATCAGCCGCAACACCCTCACCGAGCGCCTGCGCCGCTACGCGATCGCCGCCGACTTCGGCGTGGGCGTGGCGCGCTGACCGGCGATCCCGGCGCGCGAGAGGCGCGCCGCCGCCCCGTCCGGGCGGCCCGCACCGACCGGGGCTTGCTCACCGCTTGAGCGATCTGCCTCCGCCCTGCGGGCGCGCGGCAGCGCGGAGGGAGCCCGAGCGCCGCGCCCCCCCGCTGAACCGGCCCGTCGCCCCGGAAACGTCGCGTGGCCTGCCGCGTGCAGCGGACGCTGGGCTTCGCACGGAGGCAGGCATGAGGAGCAAGACCAGGCAGCGCATCGTCGTGGCGGTGGGGGTGGTGGTGGTGACCGCGATCCTCGCCGGGGTGAAGGTCGGCCAGATCGTGACCATGGTCCGGGCGGGAGAGTCGTTCGTCCCGCCGCCGCTGGCGGTCACCTCCGCGGAGGTCAAGGCCAGCGAGTGGAACGGGGCGACGACCGCCATCGGCTCGCTGGTGGCCGAGCGGAGCGTGGTGGTCGCGTCGCAGCTCCCCGGGGCGGTGAAGGAGATCGCCTTCACCGCCGGGACGCTGGTCCGGCGTGGGGAGGTCCTGGTCCGGCTCGACACCTCCGTCGAGGAGGCGGAGCTCGCCTCGGCCGTCTCCGAGGCGTCGCTGGCGCGGATCGCCTTCGAGCGGTCCCTGAAGCTCCGGGACGGCGAGGCCGCCTCCCAGGCCGACCTCGACGCCGCCGAGGCACGCCACGCCCAGGCGGACGCTGCGGTGGCCCGGCTCCAGGCGACCGTCGCCAAGATGACGATCCGGGCGCCGTTCGACGGGCGCATCGCCATCCGCCAGGTGGAGCTCGGCCAGGTGGTCTCGGCCGGCAGCCCCATCGCCTCGCTCCAGTCGGTGAGCCCCATCCTGGCCGACGTCTGGCTCCCCCAGCAGGCGCTGGCGGAGCTCGCGCTCGGGCAGCGCGTGCGGGTGCGGACCGACACCTTCCCGGGCGCGGTCTGGGAGGGCGAGGTCACCACCATCAACCCCGAGGTGGATCCGGATACCCGCAACGTCCGGGTGCGGGCCACCTTCCCCAACGCCGACGGTCGGCTCCGCCCCGGGATGTTCGCCAACGTCGAGGTCGAGGCGGGCGGGGCGCGGCCGGTGCTCACCATCCCGGCCACCGCGGTGATCTTCGCCCCCTACGGCAACTCGGTGTTCGCCATCGAGCGGCAGGACGACAAGCTGGGCAAGCCGATCACCGTGGCGCGGCAGCGCTTCGTCCGCACCGGCGAGCGGCGCGGGGACCTGGTGGCGGTCCTCTCCGGCCTCAAGGCGGGCGAGACGGTGGTGAGCACCGGGGCCTTCAAGCTCCGCAACGGCGCGGCGGTGGCGGTGAACAACGCCCTCGCCCCGGCCGCCCAGCTCGCCCCCAAGCCGACGGACGAGTGAGGAGCGAGGAACGACCATGAAGCTCACCGACCTCTTCATCCGCCGGCCGGTCATCGCCGTCGTCGTCAACCTGGTGATCGTCATCGCCGGGGTCCAGGCGATCCGCTCGCTCAACGCCCGCCAGTACCCGCGGACGGAGAACGCCCAGATCGTGGTCACCACCACCTACGTGGGGGCCAACGCCGACCTGGTGCGCGGCTTCATCACCATCCCCATCGAGCGCGCCATCGCCGCCGCCGACGGCATCGACTACATCGAGTCGGAGAGCAAGCAGAACCTCTCCACCATCCGCGCCCGTCTCCGGCTCAACTTCGACGCCACCCGGGCCCTCTCCCAGATCAGCGCCAAGATCGACCAGGTGCGCGGTGACCTCCCGCCCGAGGCCGAGGTCCCGGTGCTCACCGTCGAGTCGGCCGACAGCGCCCTGGCCTCCGCGTACCTGAGCTTCTCCTCCGAGGTGCTGAAGCAGAACGAGATCACCGACTACCTGGTGCGGGTGGTGCAGCCGCGGCTCTCGGCCATCGAGGGCGTCCAGCGGGCCGACATCCTCGGCGGGCGGACCTTCGCCATGCGCATCTGGCTCCGGCCCGACCGGATGGCGGCGCTCCACGTCAGCCCGGCCCAGGTCCGTCAGGCGCTGGCCCGGAACAACTACCAGGCGGCGGTCGGCGAGACCAAGGGGTCGCTGGTCCAGGTCGACCTCACCGCCAACACCGACCTCCGCTCCGTGGCCGAGTTCGAGCAGCTCCCCATCCGCGAGCGGGACGGGGCGGTGGTGCGGCTCGGCGACGTGGCCCGGGTGGCGCTGGGGGCGGAGAGCTACGACGCGGCGGTGAACTTCACCGGCCAGACCGCGGTCTTCATCGGCGTCTGGGCGCTCCCCAACGCCAACTCGCTCGACGTCGTGAAGCGCGTCCGGACCGAGCTCGGCGCGCTGCAGAAGGAGATCCCGGAGCAGATCCACGCCCGCCTGGCCTTCGACGCCACCTCCTACGTCCGCGACGCGATCACGGAGGTGGAGACCACCCTGGCCGAGACCCTCCTGATCGTGGTGATCGTGATCTTCCTCTTCCTCGGCTCCCTGCGCTCGGTGCTGATCCCGCTGGTGGCCATCCCGGTCTCGCTCATCGGGGCGTTCTTCCTCATGCAGGTCCTGGGCTTCACGCTGAACCTGCTCACCCTGCTCGCCATCGTGCTCTCGGTGGGGCTCGTGGTGGACGACGCCATCGTGGTGGTGGAGAACGTCGAGCGCCACCTGCGCGAGGGGCTGAGACCGGTCGACGCCGCCCTGGCGGGCGCGCGCGAGCTGGTCGGTCCCATCATCGCCATGACCATCACGCTGGCGGCGGTCTACGCCCCCATCGCCTTCCAGGGCGGCCTCACCGGCTCGCTCTTCCGCGAGTTCGCCCTCACCCTGGCCGGGGCGGTGACCATCTCCGGCGTGGTGGCGCTCACCCTCTCGCCGGTGATGTCGGCGACGCTCCTGCGGGGCGGCGGGGAGGAGCGGGGGCTGAGCGGGCGCATCCACCGCGGCTTCGAGCGGATCCGGGCCTGGTACGGCCGGCGGCTCGACGGCGCCCTCCGGGCGCGGGGCGCGACCTACGCCGTCTGGATCGCCGTCACCGTCCTCACCCTGGCCATGTTCACCCAGGTCCCCAAGGAGCTCGCCCCCACCGAGGACCAGGGCTACCTCTTCGGCGTCGTCAACGCTCCGGCCAACTCCACCCTCGACCAGCTCACCCCCTTCACCCGAGAGGTGAACCGCACGGTGATGTCGATCCCCGAGTCGGAGTTCACCTTCCAGCTCACCAACCCGGACGGCGGCTTCTGGGGCGTGGTCTTCAAGCCCTGGACGGAGCGGAAGCGCTCCGCGTTCCAGCTCCTCCCCGAGGTCCAGGGCCGGGTCTCCGCCGTCCCGGGCATCGAGACCTTCGCCGTCCTGCCCCCGGCGCTCCCCGGCGGCGGCCAGTTCCCGGTGGAGCTGGTCCTCGCTTCCACCGCCGAGAGCTCGGAGATCCGGGGCTTCGCGGAGAAGCTCCAGGAGAAGGCGGCGCGGAGCGGGATGTTCGCCTTCCCGCCCCTCATCGACGTGAAGATCGACAAGCCGTCCTCCCGGATCGAGATCGACCGCCAGAAGGCGGCCGGCCTGGGACTCGACCTCCAGTCGGTCGGGCAGGACCTCTCCTCGGCGGTGGGCGGGAACTACGTCAACCGCTTCAGCATCGGCGGGCGGAGCTACAAGGTGATCCCCCAGGTGCTGCGCTCCGAGCGGCTCAACCCCGAGCAGCTGAAGGACATCCACGTCACCGGGCCCGGCGGCAAGCTCATCTCCCTGGACACCATCGCCAGCCTGCAGGACGACGTCACCCCGCGCACCCTGAACCGCTTCCAGCAGCTCAACGCCGTGAAGATCAGCGGGGTGGCCATCCGCCCGCTCGACCAGTCGCTCCGCTTCCTCGAGGACGAGGCCGCCCGGATCCTCCCCAAGGGCTACACCCTGGACTACACCGGCGAGTCCCGCCAGCTCCGGACCGAGGGGAACCGGTTCCTCCCGGCCTTCCTCCTCGCGGTGGTCCTCATCTTCCTGGTGCTCGCCGCGCAGTTCAACAGCTTTCGCGACCCGCTGGTGATCCTGGCCGGCTCGGTGCCGCTCGGCATGTTCGGCGCGGTGGCGGTGATGTTCCTCAAGATGCCCAACCCCACCCTGCACTACTTCACCGACGGCTGGACCACCACGCTCAACGTCTACTCCCAGGTCGGCCTGGTGACCCTGGTCGGCCTGGTGGCGAAGAACGGCATCCTGATCGTCGAGTTCGCCAACAAGCTCCAGGAGCAGGGGCTCTCCAAGCTCGAGGCGGTGAAGAACGCCGCCATGACCCGCCTCCGGCCGGTGCTCATGACCAGCGTGGCCACCGTGGTCGGCCACTTCCCGCTCACCCTGGTGACCGGCCCGGGCGCCAGGGCGCGCAACAGCATCGGCCTGGTGCTGGTCTCGGGGATGACCATCGGGACGGCCTTCACCCTCTTCATCCTGCCCGCCATCTACCTCCTCGTGGCCCGCGACCACCGCGCCCGGGTGGCGGACGGCGCGGAGGCGGCCCCGGTTCCGCCGGTCCCGGGTGGCGTGCCGGACGGGGCGTTCGCTCAGCCCCTCCGGTAGACGCGCGCGCCGAAGGGGCCCAGCCCCGGCCCGTCGGGCTCGCCGAGCGAGTCGAGGTGGCGCCGCCAGCCGGGCGCCACCTCGACGGCGCGCGGCTCGCCGGAGTAGTTGAGCAGCGTGAGGGTGTGCGGGGTCTCGAGGCGGAGCAGCCGGCGGTCGACGTCGGCCGCGATCGCCAGCTGCCCCCGGTCGCGGGGGCCGAGCTCGCCGGCGCGCTTCAGGGCGATGAGGGCCTGGTAGTAGCCGAGGATCGCCCGGCCCTCGGTGGTCTCCCGCCGCTCCCAGCGGAGCTTCGAGGCCTCGAAGGTGGCGCGCGCGTGGGGGTCGGGAGGCTCCCCGCCCTCGACGGCGAGCGCGGCCCGGCGCCCCTCCCGCGCCCCGGCGACGATCCGCGGGTCGGAGAAGTCCTCGAAGAAGAGGAAGGGGGCGGTCTCGCCGTACTCCTCGCCCATGAAGAGGAGCGGCACGTACGGGGAGGCCATCACCGTGGTGATCCCGAGCAGGGCCTTGGCCCGGCCGTAGCTCGCGATCATCCGGTCGCCGCGGGGCCGGTTGCCCACCTGGTCGTGGTTCTGCAGGTAGACGACGTGCTCGCGGCCCCGGGTGGCGCGGCCGTCGCTGCCCAGCAGGTAGTGGTGGTACCGGTCGAGGCGGGTGCCGTCGAGCACGAAGGCGTCGGTGAGCGCCTTCACCACGTCCTCGAGGGGGCCGAAGTTGGCGTGGTGCCGCCGGCGCTCCCCGGTCAGGCAGGCGAAGATCGCGTGGCCGAGGTCGTCGTTCCACTGTGCGTGGAAGGCGAAGCCGTCGTCGGCCGTGACCCGGCGGTCGTTCCGCAGGTGCTCGGCGATCATCAGCACCTCGCGCCCCTCGGCGGCGCCGATCCGGCGGGCGAGCTCGGTGCACTCCCGCAGGATGTGGACCGGCATCCCGTCGAGGATCGCCGAGACCGCGTCCATCCGGAAGCCGTCGAACCCCACCTCCTCCAGCCAGTAGCGGGCGTTGGCGAGGAAGAGCTCGCGGACGCCGTGGCTCCACTCGCCGTCGAAGTTCACCGCCGCCCCCCAGGGCGTGTCCGCCCGGCGCGTGTAGGGGGCGAGGGTCCCGGAGTAGTTCCCCTCCGGCCCGAAGTGGTTGAAGACCACGTCGAGGATCACCGCCATGCCGAGCCGGTGGGCCGCCTCGATCAGCTGGCGGAGGTCCCGGTAGCCGCCGTAGGCGGCGTGCAGGGCGAAGGGGTAGGTGCCGTCGTAGCCCCAGTTGCGCTCGCCGGGAAAGGCGGCCAGGGGGAGCAGCTCGATCACCGTCGCGCCCAGCGCCTGGAGGTCGGGGAGCCGCGCCGCCGCCGCCGAGAGCGTCCCCGCGGGCGTGAAGGTGCCGACGTGCAGCTCGTAGACGATCGCGTCCTCGACGGCGACGCCGCGCCAGCCCTGGCGCTCCACCCGTTCCACCTCGGCCACCGCGGAGGGGCCGTGCACGCCCTCGGGCTGGGAGCGCGAGGCCGGGTCCGGGAGGCGGCGGCCGTCGCACTCCAGGAGGTAGCGCGTGCCGGGCGGCAGGCGGGCGGTGGCGCCGGTCCAGTAGCCGAGCTCGTCCCGCGCGAGCGCCACGGTCCGCGCCCCGTCGAGGATCGCGACCGTGACCCGGCCCGCCGCGGGGGCGAAGACGCGGAAGGCGGAGCGCCCGTCCTCGCCGAAGGTGTGGCCGAGCTTCCTCATCCGTTCCGGCGGCGCGAGGCCGGCCCCTCCGTCGTTCGCTATTGGGATCGAGGATAGCTTCGGCCGGCGCGCGATGCCGCCGCGGCGGTCGGACGCTTTGGAGGCGGGGGCGGGTTGGACCCTCCCCCGATGAATCCGCCCGCGACGGCTGGTGAATTCCGGTTTCCCTTGCTTTCCTCGGGCGGCGCCGGATGCTGCGCCCGCGAAACGGCGCATCCGCCGTCGCCCCGGGGGGCCTCATGACCGCGACCATCCTCGACTGGAGCACCCTCGCCTGGATCGCCGGGCTCGTCGTCTTCGCCGTGCTCTTCTGGCTGTCGAACACCGTCCGCTACCTCCCCAACACGCGGGTGGGGGTGGTGGAGCGGCTGTGGAGCTTCCGCGGCTCGCTGGAGCAGGGGCTCATCGCCCTGGCCGGCGAGGCCGGCTTCCAGCCCGGCGTGCTGCGCGGCGGCTGGCACGTCTTCCCGCCCTTCCAGTACCGGGTCCACGTCGTCCCGCTGGTCACCATCCCGCAGGGGAAGATCGGCTACGTCTTCGCCCGGGACGGCGCCATGCTCCCGCCCACCCAGACCCTCGCCTCGAACGCCGGCACCGCCGAGTTCACCGACGCGGCCGCCTTCCTCCGGCAGGGCGGGCAGCGCGGCCCGCAGCGCCGGGTGCTCCGCGAGGGGACCTACGCCGTCAACCTCGCCCAGTTCGTGGTGATCGCCGTCGACGGGATCCACTTCCTCTCCCTCTCGGCCGAGGAGGACCGGCTCTTCCACGGCATGGCCGGGGTCCTCTCCGAACGGGCCGGCTTCGAGCCGGTGGTGATCACCGACGACGCGGTGGGGATCGTGACCGTCCACGACGGCCCGTCGCTGGCCCAGGGCGAGGTGGTCGCGCCCACCGTGGGCGACCGCGTCGACGACCCGGAGCGGTACCACAACAACTTCCAGGACCCGGAGCGCTTCCTCGCCGCGGGCGGCATGCGGGGCCGGCAGCTCCAGGTGCTGGTCGAGGGCACCTACTACGTGAACCGGCTCTTCGCCACGGTGGAGCTCATCCCCAAGACCGTGGTGGAGGTGGGCAACGTCGGGGTGGTGGTCTCCTACTCCGGGCGCGTGGGCAAGGACCTCTCCGGCGAGGGCTACCGGCACGGGGAGCTGGTCCAGAGCGGCGAGCGCGGCGTGTGGTCCGAGCCGCTCCTGCCCGGCAAGTACGCATTCAACACCTATGCGGGCAAGGTCCTCGCCGTCCCCACCACCAACTTCATCCTCAAGTGGGTGAAGGGGGAGACGGGGGCGCACCGCTACGACGAGAACCTCTCCGAGGTGGCCCTCATCACCAAGGACGCCTTCGAGCCGACCCTCCCGCTCTCGGTGGTGGTCCACATCGACTACAAGAAGGCGCCCCTGGTGATCCAGCAGTTCGGGGACGTGAAGCGGCTGGTGGAGCAGACCCTCGATCCCATGGTCTCCGCCTACTTCAAGAACGTCGGCCAGACCCGCACCCTGATCCAGCTCATCCAGGATCGGAGCGAGATCCAGCGGATCGCGGGCGACGAGATGAAGGCCAAGTTCGCCGGCTACTCCCTGGAGCTCAAGGAGGTGCTGATCGGCACCCCGGCCTCGCAGCCCAACGACCGGGCGATCGAGTCGATCCTGGTCCAGCTCCGCTCCCGGCAGATCGCCGAGGAGCAGGTGGAGACCTACTCCCGCCAGGAGAAGGCGGCGGTGAAGGAGCGCGAGCTGCGGGAGGCCGAGGCCCGGGCCAAGCAGCAGACCGCCATCACCGAGTCGGAGCTCTCCATCACCGTCCAGTCGAACCAGGGCAAGGCGGACTACCAGCGCTCGGTCCAGCAGGCCTCGCAGATCCGGGCGCTGGCCGAGGCGGAGGCCGACAAGATCGAGGCCACCGGCCGGGGCGAGGCGGCGCGCATCAAGCGCCTGGCCGAGGCGGAGGCGGAGAAGGCGGCCAAGGTGGGCGTGGCCCAGGCGCTCGCCATCGAGGAGCAGGTGCGGGCCTACGGCGGCCCACAGCTCCAGCTCACCCAGCAGGTGCTCACCCGCTTCGCCGAGGCGGTGGAGCAGGCCCGGGTGGACGTGGTCCCGAAGATCGTGGTGGGCGGCGCGGCCGGCGCCGGCGGGGCGAGCTCGCTCTTCGAGTCCCTCCTCGCGGTGCTCCTCTCCGAGCGGCTGGGCGAGAAGCTCGGCGCGCCCGCCGAGCCGCGCGATCCCGCCACGCAGGCCTACCGGGAGAGCCTGCGGAAGGGCGCGACCGGGACGCTGCCGGGTGAGGGCGGGGGGACTTAGGAACCGGCATTTCCCGCAGGAGGTGCCCGGATCGTGGTGGCGGGCAGTTCGCCGGTGAGCCGGCAGGCCCGATCGGGTACACTCGGAGGGTGGCGGCACGCCGAGGCGCACGGAAGGGCCCCAGGTCCAAGGCCGAGGCCGTCGAGACCGAGGCCGGGGATCGGCGGCGATCCGTCCGCTTCTCCGTGATGCTCCGGGTCGACTACCCGGTGGGAGCCCGGACCACCTTCGGCTACTCCTCCAACCTGAGCACCACCGGGCTGCACCTGCGGGGGCCGGTGAAGCTGGAGGTCGGCCAGCCGCTCCCCATCGCCCTGCGCCTCAAGAGCGAGCCCGAGCCGGTGAAGCTGCGCACCGTGGTGCGGCACGTCCTCGGGGACGGCGCAGGCGGCGCGGGCCTGGAGTTCGCGCCGGGCCAGGACGACGCGGTGGCGGCCGTCCGGCGCTTCCTCGAGGAGGAGGTCATCGCCAAGCTCGAGGCGAGCCTGACCCGGTCGCTCTCCAGCGCCACCAGCGTCGGCCTCCTGGGCGGCTACTACGTCGAGGTCGGCCGGGGCGAGGAGGCCATCGACCTCTACCGGCGCGCGATCGAGGCCACGCCCTCGGCGAGCTCCCACTACGAGGCGCTGGCGCGTCTCCTCCTGGCGCGGATCGGGGAGGAGGGCCCGGCCGCCTTCCCCCTGCTGACCGAGGTCGAGGGGCTCCTCGCGCGCGGCCTCCAGGAGGGCGAGAGCCCCGTGCTCCTGGCGCTCCGGGCGGAGGCCGAGGGGCTGCGCAAGGCGCTCGATCGCCGGAGCCGCGAGCGCGCCCGCCAGGAGGCGGAGGAGCGCAAGCGCGCCGAGCAGGAGCGCGAGGAGAAGCTCCGGGCGACGCTCGCCCGGGAGGCCCGGGCCGAGGCGGAGAAGGAGCTCGCCGCGCAGCGCCGCGAGCTGGAGCGCGAGCTGGAGGCGCGGCGGGCGGCGGCGGAGAAGGAGACGGCCGAGGAGCGCAAGGCCCTCAAGGCGGAGCGGGCGGAGCAGGCGGCGCAGGGCGAGGCGCTGAAGGACCAGGAGGCGAAGCTCGGCCGGCAGCAGCAGAAGCTCGATCAGCGGCAGGCGAAGCTCGAGGAGGAGCGGGAGGCGCTGCTCGCCGACGTCGAGGCGCGGCGGGCGGCGGCCGCCGACGCCCTGCGAGCGGCCCAGGAGCGCGAGCGGGAGGCCTCGGGCCGGCTCGCCGCCGCGGCCGCGGAGGAGAAGGCCGCGGCAGGGCGGCTCCGGGCGCGCGAGCGCGAGCTGGCGACGGCGGGGGAGGAGCAGGCCCGCCGTCAGGCGGAGCTCGGGGAGGCGGCGGCGCTGGCCGCCGGTCTCGAGGAGGCGCGGGGCGAGGCAGCGCGGCTCGGCCGGGAGCTCGAGCGGGCCGCCGAGGCGGGGCGCATCGCTGCCCGCGCCGCCGAGGAGGCGCAGGCCGGATCGGCGAGGGCCCTCGAGGAGGAGCGGGCGGCCCGCGCGGCGCTGGAGGCCGAGGCCGAGCAGGCGCGCGGCGCGCTCCGGGCGGCGGAGGAGCGGGCGGGCAAGGCGGTCGCGCGCCAGGCCGCCCTGGACCGGGCCTTCGCCGAGCTGACGGCCGAGCTGGAGCGCCGCGCCGCGGAGGCGGCCGAGGCCGGGCGCGGGCTGGAGCAGGAGCGGGCGCAGCTCGCCGCCGAGGGCGAGCGGACGGCGGAGGCCCTCCGCGCCATCGCGGCGGAGCGCGCGGCGATCGCGGCGGGGCACGAGGAGGCCGCCGGGGCGCGGGCCGCCGCCGAGGCCGAGGCCGGCCGGCTGGCGGCGGAGCGCGCCGGGCTGGCCGGGGAGCGCGCGGCGCTCGCCGCCGCCCGCGCGGAGCTGGAGGGGCGCGCGCAGGACGCCGGGGCCCGGGAGCGGGACCTCTCGGCGGAGCGGGAGGCGCTCGCCGTCGCCCGGACGGCGCTCGAGGCGCGCACGCAGGCGCTCGTCGCGGGGGAGGGCGTCCTCGCCGGGGAGCGGGAGCGGCAGGCGTCCGGTCGCGAGGAGCTCGAGGCGCGGGCGCGAGCCCTGGCGGAGGGCGAGCGCGTCCTCGCCGAGGAGCGCGAGCGGCAGGCCGCCGGCCGGGGCGAGCTCGAGGCGAAGGCCCGCAGCCTGGACGAGGCGGAGCGGGCCCTCGCCGAGGAGCGCGAGGGACTCTCCGCCGTCCGCGACGAGGTGGAG
>DATKAL010000428.1:0-24982 GCA_035498135.1 Anaeromyxobacter sp. | reverse complement strand
CGGGTGAAGACGCCGTAGCGGCGGGGGCGGGATGCGGCTCGTCATCGAGGACCAGGCCGGCACCCGATCGATCGTCCCCTTCGCCTCGGACGAGATCACGGTGGGGCGGGCCGCGGAGGGGGTCACCTTCCGGCTCACGGACCGCGACGTCTCCCGCCGGCACGCCCGCTTCCTCCGGGTGAACGGCGGGATCTGGGTGGAGGACCTGGGCAGCCTCACCGGCACGCGCGTGAACGGGGAGCGGATCACCGCCCGCCGGCGGCTGCGCGAGGGGGACCTGGTCGAGATCGGGGACTACGACCTGGCGGTGCTGCCGGAGGAGGGCGCCTCGCTCCCCGGCCTCCCGCCGCCGCTCCCGCCCGCCCCCCGCCCAGCGGCGCCCGCCCCCGCCTCGCCGCGGACCGTCACCCCGACGCCCGCCGCGGCCGTCCCGGCGCCGCCGACCGCGGCGCGCCCGGCGACGGCTCCGGCGGCAGCCGCCCCGGCGGCGCCCCGGGGCGACCGGGCCCGCGTCCTCCGGCAGGCGCTCGTCGCCGGCGCGATCGCCCTGGCGCTCGGCCTCCTCGCCGGCTGGCTGGCCGGCGCCCTGGGCGGAAAGTCGTGAGCGGCGGACTCCTCGACCCCATCCAGCCAGGCCGCCCCCCCGCCTCCGTCATCCAGGACGACCCACCGGGAGCGGCCGGCGCCGCGACCAGGGCGGCCTCGCAGGCCGATCGCCGCTCTAGCTCCCCTTGAAGCGCGGCGGGCGCCGCTCCTCGCGCGCCCGGCGGGCCTCGCGGATGTCCTCGCTCTCGAAGGCGCGCCGGCGCAGCCCGGCGATCTCGGCCCGCTCCTCGTCGGCGAGGCCGCGCTCGTGCGTCCCCTCGAGGAGCTGGAGGATCCGCTTCATCCCCCGCACCGCCAGCGGGGCGTTGCCGGCGATCTCGGCCGCCAGCGCCAGCGCCTCCGCCTCGGCCTCGGCCGCCGGGGCGACCCGGTTCACCAGCCCCCAGGCGAGCGCGGTGGCGGCGTCCACCGAGCGGCCGACGAGGAAGAGCTCGCGGGTGCGGGCCGCGCCCACCAGCCCGAGGAACCGGTTCAGCCCGCCCTCCGGGTAGACCACGCCCAGCTTGGCGGGCGGCATCCCCAGGGCCGCCCCCTCCCGCGCCACGCGCAGGTCGCAGGTGGCGGCGAGCTCCAGCCCGCCCCCGTAGGCGGCGCCGTTCAGGTAGGCCAGGGTCGGGCAGGGCACCGCGGAGAGGACGTCGGCGGCACGCTCCACCGCCTCGTCGGGCCGCAGCCCGCCGCGGGAGGTCCTGGCGATCTCGGCCAGGTCGAACCCCGAGGAGAAGGCGTCCTCCCCCGCACCCCGGAGCACCAGGCAGCGGACGCCGTCGGCCGCGGCCGCGGCGCAGGCGGCCTCGAGCTCCTCGAGCGCCTGGAAGTCGAGGGCGTTCCGCTTGGCCGGGTTCTCGATCACGAGGACCCGCACCTCGCCGCGCGGCTCGGCGCGGATCCGGGGAGGGCTCATCCGAGGACCAGCAGGACGTCGCCCTCGGAGACCGCCTGCCCCTCGCGGCAGCGGATCTCGCGCACCGTGCCGGCGACGGGCGCCTCGAGCGTCATCTCCATCTTCATCGACTCGAGGATGAGGAGGACCTCGCCGGCGGCGACCGCCTGCCCGGGCTGCTTCTCGATCCGCACGACGGTTCCCGTGATGTGGGCGGCGACGTTCGCCATCGCTCCTCTCCTCGAAGGGGATCCCGGGACCGTACCCCGGTCCCCCGGGGCAAGCAACGAGCGGCGTGAGCGCGAAAAATGAAAAGGGTCCGCTCGGCGGGCGGACCCTCAAGGCGAACGGGGTTCTGTCTTCGTCCCCGAACTACCGGCGGTAGGCCGGCTTCGCGTCTGCTTCCTTATTGCTCACCTGGCCCTCCTCCGGCAAGCCCTCTCGGCGGGCCTCCTCCGGCGAGGGTGCCCCGGCCGGGACCGCGCCGATCTGGCGCGCCGCCACCAGGACGCGGAGGGCCCCCGCGAGCTCGTCGTACGCCACGGGCTTGCGCAGGAAGAGCGAGACCCCGAGCTCGGCGAGCCGGGCCCGCTCCTTCTCCCCGCCGGAGGTGATCACCACCACCGGCATCCCGGCCAGGGAGGGCTCGGCCCGGACCCGCTCGACCAGCGTGATGCCGCTCACCAGGGGCATGAAGACGTCGGTCACGATCACGTCGATGGGCGGCCCGCGGAGCAGGCGGTCGAACGCGCTCGCGCCGTCTCCCGCCACCTCCACGGCCACGCCCGGGACCTGGTCGTCCTGGGAGAGGCGGCGCAGCGCGGCCGCGTACATCGAGGCCACCAGGGAGTTGTCCTCCACCAGGAGGACCCGGAAGGCGGGCGAGCCGCCGGGGCCGGTGCCGGCGAGGGTGCGGGCGACCTCGGCCAGGCGGGCCCGGTCGTCGGCCCGGTCGGCGGGCACGCGCACCGCCACCCCGGCCGGCTCCTCTCCGCCCGCCCGCCGCCGGACCACCTCCACCTGCAGCTCGATCGGCTCGACCAGCTGCGGGAAGGAGACCACCAGCGCCACCCGCTCGCCGAGCTCGAACTCGCGCTCGGTGCGGATGAAGAGGCCCGACTCGGAGAGGTTCTCCGTGTAGTCGAGGACGCTCTCCGCCCCCAGGTACTGGACGGCGAGGATCAGGGGGAAGCGCGGGTGGGCGCGGCGCTCGCTGGTCATTCCGTGGGCGGCCCCGCCCGGCGCGGCCGCTGCCGTCACTGTACGCCTTCCCGGCGAGGCCCGGACGTGAATTTCCGCGCCCGGTGAAACATGACACCTGGACCCACCGACGGTCCGGGTCGGGCCGGCGGCGTCCGGCCCGACGCGGGGCGCGGGCGGGCGCCCGGCGGGTCGGCGGGGCCCCCGCCGGAGGGGAGCCAGCGCCCGGCGACCCCGCCCGGCGGCGCCGCGCCGCCGGGCGCGTTGCGCCCCTCCCGCCTCCACCGTTATCGTCGGTGCGCATCCCACCCCACAGCGCACCAGGAGGAGCTCCATGAACGCCATCGAGGGACGGGTCGCCCTGGTCACCGGCGGCGGACGCGGGATCGGCCGGGCCATCGCCCTCGCGCTGGCACGCGCCGGCGCCGACGTGGCGGTGGCGGCGCGGACGGTGCCCGAGATCGAGGCGGTGGCGGCCGAGATCGCCGCACTCGGACGGCGCACCCTCTTCTTCCCGCTCGACGTCTCCGACCGGGCCATGCTCGGCCGCGCGCCCGGGATCGTGGCCGACGGCCTCGGGCCGGTGGACATCCTGGTGAACAACGCCGGGATGCACGCCAGCGCGCCGGTCCACCGGATGGACGACGCCACCTGGGACGCGATCCTGGCGGTGGACCTCACCGGCCCGGTGCTCCTCACCCGCGCCTGCCTGGGGATGATGTACGAGCGCGGCTTCGGGCGGGTGATCAACGTCGCCTCGGTGGCGGGGAAGGTCGGCCTCAAGGCCGGGGCCGCCTACGCCGCCGCCAAGCACGGACTGATCGGCTTCACCCGCAGCCTGGCGCTGGAAGGGGCGAAGAAGGGGCTCACCGCCAACGCCATCTGCCCGAGCTGGACCGAGACCCGGATGATGGAGGAGGCGGTGGACGCGGTGGCGCTGGCCACCGGCCGGTCGGCGGTCGAGGCCCGGAAGGTGATCCTCCGCACCAACCCGCTCGGGCGGGCGGCGCTCCCCGAGGAGGTGGCGGAGGCGGCCGTCTTCCTCGCCTGCAACGGGGCGGTCACCGGCCAGGCGGTGCACGTGGACGGCGGCGAGGTGATGGCCTGACCCTCGACGCGGCTTGACGGAGCCGCCCGGCTTTTGCGCTAATCGTCCGCTCCACGTTCCGTGCGCCGCACCCGCGGCGCCCCGGGGGCCACCCAATGCAGACGAAGTTCCTGCTCGGCGAGAACCAGATCCCGACCCACTGGTACAACATCATCCCAGACATGCCCGGCCCCCTCGCCCCGGTGATCCACCCCGGGACGAAGAAGCCGGTCACCCCCGACGACCTCCTCCCGCTCTTCCCCATGGGGCTCATCGAGCAGGAGGTCTCGCGGGAGCGCTGGATCCCCATCCCCGAGGAGGTCCGGGAGATCTACCGGCTCTGGCGCCCCTCCCCGCTCTACCGCGCCGCCCGCCTGGAGAAGGCGCTCGGGACGCCGGCCCGCATCTACTACAAGTACGAGGGGGTCTCGCCCGCCGGCTCGCACAAGCCGAACACCGCCATCCCCCAGGCCTACTTCAACAAGCTCGCGGGGACGAGGCGGATCGCCACCGAGACCGGCGCCGGGCAGTGGGGCTCCTCGATGGCCCTCGCCTGCCGGATGTTCGGCCTCGAGTGCACCGTCTACATGGTGAAGGTGTCGTTCACGCAGAAGCCCTACCGCAAGAGCATGATGCAGCTCTGGGGGGCGAACGTGATCGCCTCCCCCTCGCCCCAGACCAACGCCGGCCGCGGGATCCTGGCCAAGGACCCGCAGAGCCAGGGGTCGCTCGGGATCGCCATCTCCGAGGCGGTCGAGGACGCCGCCACCCACGACGACACCCGCTACGCCCTGGGGAGCGTGCTCAACCACGTCTGCACGCACCAGACCGTCATCGGCCTCGAGGCCAAGCAGCAGATGGCCCTGGCGGGCGACTACCCGGACGTCGTGATCGGCTGCCACGGCGGCGGCTCCAACTTCGCCGGCCTCTCCTTCCCCTTCCTCGCCGACAAGGCGGCGGGGAAGGCGGTGCGGGTCCAGGCGATCGAGCCGGCCTCCTGCCCCTCCCTGACCAAGGGCGTGTACACCTTCGACTACGGGGACACCGCCCAGATGGCCCCCATCGCCAAGATGTTCACCCTCGGCCACGACTTCATGCCCCCCGGGATCCACGCTGGCGGGCTCCGCTACCACGGCGCCTCCCCGCTCGTGTCCCAGCTGGTCCACGCCGGGCTGGTGGAGGCGCGGGCGGTGGGCCAGCTCGCCTGCTTCGAGGCGGCGGTCCAGTTCGCCCGCACCGAGGCGATCATCCCCGCCCCCGAGTCCTCCCACGCGATCCGCGGGGCGATCGACGAGGCGCTCCAGGCCAAGCAGGAGGGGAAGGAGCGGGTGATCCTCTTCAACCTCTCCGGCCACGGTCACGTCGACATGGCCGCCTACGACGCCTACTTCGCCGGCCAGCTGGAGGACTTCGAGTACCCGGCCGAGCGGGTGAAGGAGGCGCTCGCGCGCCTGCCGCAGATCGCGTAGCGTCGGAGGCGCACAGGGGCCCGGCGCCCGCGCGCCGCGGCCGGAGGTGATCATGGCCCGTTCGCCCGCCCCGCTCTGCCTCGCCGCCGCCCTGGCCGTCCTCGCCGCCGGTCCCGTCCGCGGCGAGGACGTGGTCCGCCTGGGCAACCTCAAGTTCGCCCACTACGGGGCGGTCTCGTACATGAAGGAGCGGTGCGGGAAGCTCGGCCTCAAGGTCGAGGAGATCGTCTTCCCCAAGGGGATCGACATCTTCCCCGCCATCGTGAAGGGCGAGGTCGACCTGGCCGCCAGCGCCGCCGACGCGGCCATCGCCAACCGCGCCGGCGGGGGGCAGATCTACGTGGTGGCCGGCTTCGCCCGGGGCGGCGCCCGGCTGGTGGTGGCGAAGGACGCGCCCGTGGCCTCGGTGGCCGACCTCAAGGGCAAGAAGGTGGGGGTGGCCCGGGGCGGGGCGCAGGAGCTCCTGCTCCTGGCCGAGCTCTCCAAGGCCGGCCTCACCTGGGCCGACCGGCCGGGCAAGGACGTGCAGCTCGTCTACCTCCCCTTCGCCGACCTGAACCAGGCCCTGCTCCAGAAGCAGATCGACGCCATGTGCCAGTCGGAGCCGCAGTCCTCCCAGGCGATCAACAAGGGGTTCGGCAAGGAGCTCCTGAAGCCCTACGACACGCCGCTCGGGGAGCCGGTCCGGGTGCTGGTGATGACCGAGAAGCTCTACCGCGAGAAGCCCCAGGTGGCGCAGAAGGTGCTCGACTGCTTCGTCGACGCCACCCGGTTCTTCCTCGACAACCCGGCGGAGGCGGAGCGCTACGTGGTCGACCAGATGTTCAAGGGGCAGATCACCGCCGACGACTACGCCGACGCCATGTCCAACGCCGCCTTCACCTACGACGTCACCCCGGAGCACATCCAGATCACCACCGACCTGATGGTGAAGTACGGGGTGGGCAAGCTGCAGAGCCCGCCCCGCGCCGCCGACTGGGTGAAGCTCGACCTGCTGGAGCGCGCCAAGCAGAAGGCGGGCGTGAGGTAGTGCGCGCCGCCCGGCTGGCCCGCTCCCTCGCCGTCCCGGTGCTGGCGCTGGCGGCCTGGGAGGCGGTCTCCCGCGCCGGCTGGGTCTCCCCCATCCTCCTCCCGGCGCCGTCGCAGGTGCTGGTCCGCTGGCTCGCCTACGCCTCGCCCGCCGAGCCCCGCGATCCGGCCCAGGGGAGCTGGCTCCTCTGGGCCCTCTCCGGCGAGCTGCCGCGCGACGCGCTCGCCAGCCTGACCCGGGTGGCGGGCGGGTTCGCGATCGGGGCCGGGCTCGCCCTCCCCCTCGGGCTCCTCATGGGGGCGCGGCCGGTGGTGTACGAGCTCTTGAACCCGGTGGTGCAGCTGCTCCGCCCCATCCCCCCCATCGCCTTCATCCCGCTGGCCATCCTCTGGTTCGGGCTCGGTAACCCGCCCGCCTTCTTCCTCATCTCCCTGGGCGCCTTCTTCCCGGTCCTCATGAACACCATCGCCGGGGTCCGCAACGTGGACGCGATCTACCTGCGGGCGGCCCGCAACCTGGGGGCGGGCGAGTGGACCCTCTTCCGCCGGGTGATGATCCCGGCGGCCATGCCCTACGTGCTGGCCGGCGTCCGGATCGGGATCGGGGTGGCCTTCATCGTGGTGATCGTGGCGGAGATGATCGCGGTGAACTCCGGGCTCGGCTACCGGATCCTCGAGGCGCGCGAGTACTTCTGGTCGGACAAGGTGATCGCCGGGATGATCTCGATCGGGCTGGCGGGCCTGGGCATCGACGCGGGGATGAGCCGGCTCAACGCCTGGCTCCTGCGCTGGCATCGCGGGGTGGAGGGGTGACGGCGCCCGCGGCCGGGGCCGCCATCCAGATCCGGGGCGTGCGCAAGGTCTTCGCCGCGGACGGGCGCGAGCTCGTCGCCCTGGACGGGATCGACCTCGAGGTGGCGGCGGGCGAGCTGGTGTGCCTCCTCGGCCCGTCCGGCTGCGGGAAGTCGACCCTCCTGAACGCCATCGCCGGCTTCTCCCCCCCGACCGCGGGCGAGATCGTGGCCAGCGGCCGGCCGGTGACGGCGCCGGGGCCGGACCGGGCGATGGTGTTCCAGGAGTACGCCCTCTTCCCCTGGATGACGGTGGAGCGGAACGTCGCCTTCGGCCTGGAGGTGAAGGGCCTGGGGCGCCGGGAGATCGGGGCGACGGTGGGGGCCCTCCTCTCCAAGCTGCACCTCTCCGACTTCCGGGACCGCTTCCCCAAGGACCTCTCCGGCGGGATGCGGCAGCGGGTGGCGATCGCCCGCGCCCTCGCCATCGACGCTCCCACCCTGCTGATGGACGAGCCCTTCGGGGCGCTGGACGCCCTCACCCGCCGGAACCTCCAGGACGAGCTGCTCCGGATCTGGGCCGAGCTCGGGAAGACCATCGTGTTCGTGACCCACGGGATCGAGGAGTCCCTCTACCTCGCCGACCGGGTGGTGGTGATGACCTACCGGCCCGGCACGGTGAAGCGGATCGTCCCGGTATCGCTCCCGCGCCCCCGCGACCCCTCCTCCCCGGAGTTCAACGACCTCAAGCGGGAACTCTCGCGCCTGGTGATGGAGGAGCAGCTCCGCCACGAATGGGCCGAGGAAGGCGCCGCCCCCCCCTGAGTCGGCCTCCGGGCCCGCTCGGCCGACCCTTCGACCCCGCCACCACCCCCGATCCGGGGCGGCAAGGGCGCTGCTCGACCTGGGCCGGCCCGGCGGCCTGCCGCCCGAGGCCTCGGAGGTCCGCGCGGCGGACCGTGCTCGCCCGCGGGCCTCCGCCCTCCCCCGGGGCAGGCCGGCGCCCCGCACCGCGTCACGCTGCGTCAACGAGGGCGGCGTCCTGCCCTGCCCCATCAGAGCCGAGGGGCGCGCCTGACGCGGAAGGCCATCGGACCTTATGGAAGCCGAACTGCCCTGCTCCCGGAGGTCATCGATGACCGTCTCGCGGCGGAACTTCCTGAAGCTCACGGCGTCCGGGATCGGGACCACCAGCCTGGTGGCGCTCGGCTTCTCCCCGGAGCGGGTCCTCGCCGAGGTGCGCGAGTTCAAGCTCGCCCGCACCAGCGAGACGCGCAACACCTGCCCGTACTGCTCGGTCGGCTGCGGCGTGATCCTCTACTCGCTCGGCGACAGGGCGAAGAACGCGCGCAGCGCGGTGATCCACGTCGAGGGCGACCCCGACCACCCGGTGAACCGGGGCACCCTCTGCCCCAAGGGCGCCTCCCTCCTCGACTTCGTCCACAGCCCGGACCGGCTGCGCTACCCGGAGTACCGGGCCCCCGGCGCGAGCGAGTGGAAGCGCGTCACCTGGGACTGGGCCCTCGACCGGATCGCGCGGCTGATGAAGGACGACCGGGACAAGAACCTCGTGGCGAAGAACGCGGCGGGCGTCACCGTGAACCGCTGGACCACGGTCGGCCTCCTCGCGGCGAGCGCCTCGGCGAACGAGTCGGGCTACATCACCCACAAGGTCTGGCGGGCGCTGGGAGGGGCGGCCATCGACAACCAGGCGCGGGTCTGACACGGCCCCACGGTGGCCGGTCTGGCCCCCTCGTTCGGCCGTGGTGCGATGACCAACAGCTGGGTCGACATCAAGAACGCCAACGTCATCCTGGTGATGGGAGGGAACCCGGCGGAGGCCCACCCCTGCGGCTTCAAGTGGGTGGTGGAGGCCAAGGCGCACAACAAGGCGAAGCTCGTGGTCGTCGATCCGCGCTTCACCCGGACCGCGGCGGTCGCCGACCTCTTCGCGCAGATCCGCCCGGGCACGGACATCGCCTTCCTGGGCGGCGTCATCCGGTACCTGCTGGAGAAGGGGGCGATCCAGAAGGAATACGTCACCGCCTACACCAACGCCTCGCTGCTGGTGAAGGAGGGCTACGGCTTCGAGGACGGGCTCTTCTCCGGCTACGACGAGGCCAAGCACTCGTACGACAGGTCGAGCTGGTCCTACGAGCTCGGCCCGGACGGCTTCGCCAAGGCCGATCCCACCCTCGCCCATCCGCGCTGCGTGTACCAGCTGATGAAGGCGCACTACGCGCGCTACACGCCGGAGAAGGTGGCCGAGATCACCGGGGTGCCCGCCCCGCTCTTCCAGCGCATCTGCGAAATCGTCGCCACCGCCGCGGCGCCCGACAGGACCCTCACCAGCCTCTACGCCCTCGGCTGGACGCAGCACTCCGTCGGGTCGCAGAACATCCGCTCCATCGCCATGATCCAGCTCCTCCTGGGGAACGTGGGCATGGCGGGGGGCGGGGTGAACGCGCTCCGCGGCCACTCCAACATCCAGGGGCTCACCGACCTGGGGCTCCTCTCCGACCTCCTCCCCGGCTACCTCACCCTGCCGCGGGAGAACGAGCCCGATCTCGCCGGCTACCTCGCCAGGCGGACGCAGAAGCCGCTCCGCCCCGGCCAGCTCAGCTACTGGCAGAACTACCCCAAGTTCTTCGTCTCCCTGATGAAGGCCTGGTACGGGAAGGCCGCCACCCGGGAGAACGACTGGGGCTACGACTGGCTCCCCAAGCTCGACAAGCTCTACGACGTCCTCGCCGTCTTCGACCTCATGCACCAGGGGAAGGTGAACGGCTACGTCTGCCAGGGCTTCAACCCGCTCGCCTCCATCTCCGACAAGAACAAGGTCCTGGCGAGCCTGTCGAAGCTCAAGTTCCTGGTGACCATCGATCCCCTGGTCACCGAGACCTCCAACTTCTGGCAGAACCGGGGCGACCTGAACCCGGTCGATCCCGCCAAGATCGAGACCGAGGTCTTCCGGCTCCCCTCCGGCTGCTTCGCGGAGGAGGACGGCTCGCTGGTGAACTCCGGCCGCTGGCTGCAGTGGCACTGGAAGGCGGCCGAGCCGCCGGGCGAGGCGCGGACCGACCCGGAGATCGTGGGCGAGCTGTTCGGGCGCATCCGCGCCCTCTACCGGAAGGAGGGCGGCGCGGTCCCCGAGCCCATCCTCAACCTGGCCTGGGACTACCGCGACCCGCTCCGCCCCTCGCCCGAGGAGCTGGCCCGCGAGTTCAACGGCAGGGCGCTCGCCGACGTGCCCGACCCCAAGGCCGAGGAGGCGCGGAAGAAGGACCCCAAGGCGCCGCCCCTCCCGCCCCTGGTCCGGGAGGGTGAGCAGCTCGCCACCTTCGCCCACCTCCAGGACGACGGGTCCACCGCCTGCGGGTGCTGGATCTTCGCCGGCGCGTTCACCCAGGCCGGGAACATGATGGCCCGCCGCGATCCGTCCGATCCGAGCGGCCTCGGCGTGACGCCGGGCTGGGGCTTCTCCTGGCCCGCCAACCGGCGCGTCCTCTACAACCGCGCCTCCTGTGATCCCGCGGGGAAGCCCTGGGACCCGCGGCGGAAGCTGGTCTGGTGGAACGGGGTCAAGTGGACCGGCCACGACGTCCCCGACTTCAAGATCGATTCGCGGCCCGAGGAGGGCATGTCGCCCTTCATCATGAACCCGGAGGGCCTGGGCCGGCTCTTCGCCCTCGACAAGATGGCCGAGGGGCCGTTCCCCGAGCACTACGAGCCGTTCGAGTCGCCCGTCCCGAACGTCCTCCACCCCAAGGTGGGCTCGAACCCGGCCGCCCGGATCTTCAAGGCGGACCGCGAGCAGCTCGGCCTCCCGGGCGAGTTCCCCTACGCCGCCACCACCTACCGGGTGGTGGAGCACTTCCACTTCTGGACCAAGCACACCCGGATCGCCTCGGTCCTCCAGCCCGAGCTGTTCGTCGAGCTGGGCGAGAAGCTGGCCGCGGCCAAGGGGATCCGGAGCGGCGACCTGGTCCAGGTCCGCTCCAAGCGCGGGAAGATCCTGGGGAAGGCGGTGGTCACCAAGCGGATCAAGCCGCTCACCATCGCTGGCCGCGAGGTCCACACCGTCGGGATCCCGCTCCACTGGGGCTTCGACGGGCTCACCAAGCCGGGCCACCTCACCAACACCCTCACCCCGTTCGTCGGCGACGCGAACACCCAGACCCCCGAGTTCAAGGCCTTCCTGGTGGACGTCGAGAAGGCCACCCTGGGGCAGGTCTAGGAGGCGGCCATGGCGCTCCAGTCGCTCGACGTCGTCCGCCGCTCCGCCTCCACCACCCCGGCGCCCCAGGCGCGCGGGGCGCTGGAGGTGGCGAAGCTCATCGACATCTCGAAGTGCATCGGCTGCAAGGCCTGCCAGTCCGCCTGCATGGAGTGGAACGACCTGCGCGACCTGGTGGGCACCAACCAGGGCAGCTACGACAACCCCCTCGACCTCTCGGCGCAGTCGTGGACGGTGATGCGCTTCTACGAGGAGGAGCTGCCGGAAAAGGGGCTCGCCTGGCTGATCGTGAAGGACGGCTGCCTGCACTGCTCCGAGCCGGGTTGCCTGGCCGCCTGCCCGGCCCCGGGCGCGATCCTCCAGCACGCCAACGGGATCGTCGACTTCCAGCAGGAGTACTGCATCGGCTGCGGCTACTGCCAGACCGGCTGCCCCTTCAACATCCCGCGCTACTCGATGCGGGACCAGAAGGCCTACAAGTGCACCCTCTGCTCCGACCGGGTCTCGGTCGGGCTCGAGCCGGCCTGCGTGAAGACCTGCCCCACCGGCGCCCTCAACTTCGGGGCCAAGGCCGACATGACCGACCTGGCGGAGGAGCGGATCGGCGAGCTCAAGGAGCGCGGGTTCGCGGAGGCCGCGGTCTACGACCCGGCGGGCGTGGGCGGGACGCACGTGATCTACGTCCTGCCCCACGGGGATCCGGAGCTGTACCGGTTGCCGCGCGCCCCGCGGGTGTCGCCCATCGTGAGGCTCTGGCGGAGCGGGCTGGCCCGCACGCTCGGCGTCGTCACCATGGTCTCGGTCGTGGTGGCCGGGATCTTCCACTACATGAAGGTCGGCCCGCTCGAGGTCCCCGAGGAGAAGGGAAAGGAGTCCCGGCCATGACCGCCGTCCCGCGCCCCGCCCCGGCCGCCGAGGAAGACGTGGTCCCGCGCTACTCCACCGCCGCCCGGCTCTCCCACTGGGCGGTGGCGGTCGCCTACATCGCCCTGTTCTTCTCCGGCCTGGCCCTCTTCCACCCGTTCTTCTTCTGGACCAGCTCGCTCTTCGGCGGGGCGGCCTTCATGCGCCTGCTCCACCCGTACCTGGGGTCGGCCTTCTTCGTCTTCTTCCTCGTCTACGCCCTGCGGCTCCGGGAGGACAACCGCCTGCTCCCGAGCGACCGGCAGTGGCTGCGCGGCATGACCGGCTACATGACCCGCAAGGCGGAGCTGCCGGTGGAGGGCAAGTACAACGCCGGCCAGAAGATGATGTACTGGTCGATGCTCACCATCATCCCGCTCCTCTTCCTCACCGGGATGGCGATCTGGCGCCCGTACTTCGCCCCCTCCCTCCCGCTGGTGTTCCGCCGGGTGGCCGGGCTCTGCCACGCCACCCTCGCCTTCATCATGTTCGTGGGCATCGGGGTGCACGTCTACGCCGCCTACTGGACCAAGGGGACGATGCGGGCCATGACCCGCGGGACGGTCACCGGCGCCTGGGCCCGCTTCCACCACCCGGTCTGGTACGCGCGCGTGACCGGCCGGCGCGCCGACGCGCCGCCGGCGGAAGGCCGATGACCGGCGCGCCCCCGGCCCACGCCCCGGCGTTCCCCCTGCGCCTGCCGGCGCCCGCGCTCGTCTTCGAGCGGCGCGCGCGGCGCCTGGAGACCCTCGCCGCCCGCGGGGAGGGGGACCCCTTCCTCGCCTTCCTCGGCCGGCTGGCCGCCGCCCAGGGGGAGGCGCTCGGCGCCGCCGCCGGCGGGCCGGTCGACCCCGCCCGCCTCCCCGAGGACCCCGCGCTCCCGGGCGTGCTCGCCGCCCTGCTCCGGGCGCTCCGCCGGGGGACGGCCCTGCCCGGTCCGGCGGAGGCCGCGGTCCGCGGGCTCGGCGACGCCTCCCCGGCCGCGATCGCCCGGATCGGGTCCAGCCTGCTCGGCGCCGGGCCGGGCCCGTCCGAGGTCGCCGCCGCGCCGTTCGTCGGGGCGGCGCTCCAGGTCCTCGCCACCGCCCGCGCCGCGGCGCTCGATCCGGCTGCGCCGCCGCGGGACGAGCACGGCTGCCCGGCCTGCGGGGCCCCGCCGGTGGCCGGGGTGATCCGGGGCGACGACCGGCTCCGCGTCCTCACCTGCGCCCTCTGCGCCTCGGAGTGGCACCTGCCCCGGATCCGGTGCGCCTCCTGCGACGCCACCGCGGGCCTCGCCTACCACCACCTGGAGCACGACCGCGGCGCGCGCGCCGAGACCTGCGCCGCCTGCGAGAGCTACCTGAAGCTCTTCGACCTGCAGGAGCGGCCCGGGGCCGAGCCGCTCGCCGACGACGCCGCCACCCTCGCGCTCGACCTCCTGCTGGGCGAGGCGGGCTACGGGCGCGGCGGGCTCAACCTGCTGGTCGCCGCCGCCTGACCTCGCCGCGCCGCCCGGGGCGCCCGGCTCAGCGCGCCGCCCAGGCCCGCAGGTGGAGGCGCGCCAGCGCCGCCCAGGCCGGTCGGGCGGCCGCCTCGGCCGCGTCCCCCAGGCGGCCGAGCACGTCGTCCATGTCCTGCCGGACCGGCCGCTGCCAGCCGGCGCGGAGGGCCGCCTCCCAGGCCTCGGCGGCCGCCCCGGCGGCGCGGAGGCGGTCGCTCTCGGCCAGCCAGTGCGCGCGGACCGCGTGCGGGCCGCCGAGCGCCGCGGCCAGCGCCGGAGTGGTGACCGTGCCGCCGCACCGGGCGTGGGCCGCGGCCAGCACGCGGGCGGGGCTCTCCCCGGGGCGGACCAGGCGGCCGCCGAGGTCCAGGGTGGCCTCGTAGGCGAGGAGGGCCGCGGCGTAGGCGCGTGCCGCCTCCGGACCGCGGCCGCGCCCCTCCTCGAACCATCCGAGCAGGGCGCCAGGCCAGGCCAGCTCCGGGCGCAGCGCGGCGGCCCGGAGCGCGGCCGCGGCCGCCGCCTCCCAGTCTTGGCCGAACAGCGAGGCGTCCTCGGCGCCGGTCAGGCGGCGGAGGGCGGTCCGGGCGGCGCCGGGGACCAGCCGGGCGTCGAGGAGCCAGTCGGAGAAGGTCTCGCGCGCCACCCCCAGGTCGTGGGCGAGCGCGCCCGGGCCGGTCTGGCGCGCCAGGGCGGCGAGCCCGTTCTCCAGGGCGGCCTCGGCGCGGGCCCGCAGGCGGGCCGCCTCGGAGGGGAGCGTGGCGACGAGCGGCGAGGGGTGCCAGTCGCCGGCGACGCCCCAGGCGATCACCTCGCGCGGGTGGCCGTCGGCGCCGAAGCGGAGCGCGAGCAGCCCACCCTCCCCGTCGGCGGCGAAGGGGAGCGCGTCCGGCAGGAGCTCGCCTCCCCGCACCACGCCGGCGGCCGGCTCCATCAGCGCCTCGGGATCGATCGCCTCACCGAACGGGCCGAAGCCACCCGGCCGGAACAGCTCGCGCGGGATCCGGATCGAGAGCTCGCGCTCGACCGCCGCCAGGGCCCGCTCCAGGGTGTCCATCGAGCGATCCTAAGCGACCCGCCTCACCTCTGCGCGACCCCGCCCCTGGAACCACGCCGCAGGGCTGGTAGAGTGGCCGCCCCGGGGTCGCCGGCCGCGGGTGGGCGGCCGCCGCCGCCCGGCGAGGAGTCAGCCGTGAGGAGTGGCGCGCTCGGGGTCCTGCTGGCGACCGCCCTCGCGGCGGCCTGCAAGCGCGCCCCCCCGGAGCCGATCGCCGGGCGCCCGCCGGCGCCGCCCGTCCCCGCGACGCCGGCCCCCGCCCCCGCGCCCTTGCCCGGGAAGCCGGCGCCCGAGGCGCTCGCCCGCGAGGCGCGCAAGCTGGTCCGCGACTACCTCGAGCTCTGCCTCGGCCGCGAGGAGGCGGCGGCCTCCCGCCTGATCACGATCGACGCGCCCGCCACGCCGGAGATCGCCGGCGCGGTCGCCTGCGACGACGTGCGGGGTGAGGCGGCCATGGCCCGGGTCGGGGACGCGATCGTCGCCCGCTTCGGCAAGGAGAGCTTCCGCTTCACGACGCCGGTGCTCCGCGAGCAGCTCCTCGTCCCCCTCGACCAGGCGCCGGTGGAGGAGGCGGCGGCCGAGCTGGTCCTGAAGACCGAGTGGACCGGCTTCCTCCTCCGCCGGGAGGGGAGCGGCTGGCGGATCGCGCGGGTCGCCTCCCCGCAGGCGCTGGCCTCGCCGGGCGAGGCCAAGGCCCGGGCCGCCGCCACCTGGGCCCTGGCCGACGACACCGTCCGCGCCGTGGCGGCCGGGCAGTTCGAGAGCGCCCAGGCGGCCGGGCGGGCCTTCTCGCGCCAGCTGATGGCGCTCAAGCGCGGCGAGCGGTGAGCGACGGCCCTGGCGGGCGATCACCCGAGCGCGCGCGTCACGAGATCTCGAGGAAGAGGTCCGCCATGAGCGGCTCCCCCGGCTTCACCGCGTAGCGGCCGAAGTCGCGCACGCCCTCGGCGCGGAGCACGTCCTCGTCGACGAAGAAGTTGCCGGTGCAGGCGCGCGCCTCGCGCTTCAGGATCACCAGGGCGGCGTCGGCGACCACCTCGGGGGTGCGGCCGTGGCGGGCGGTCTCGTCGCCGCCGAGCAGGTTGAGGGCGGCGGTGGCGATGATGGTCCTCGGCCAGAGCGCGTTGACCGCGATCCCCTGGGGCCGGAGCTCCTCCGCCATCCCCAGCACGCACATGCTCATCCCGTACTTCGCGATGGTGTAGGCCACGTGGTTCGCGAACCAGCGCGGCTGGAGCGAGAGCGGCGGGGAGAGCACCAGGATGTGGGGGTTGGGCGCCCGGGCGAGGACGGGGATGCAGGCCTGCGAGCAGGCGAAGGTCCCGCGGGCGTTCACCTGATGCATGAGATCCCAGCGCTTCATGGGCGTGTCGACGGTGCCGGCCAGGTGGATGGCGCTGGCGTTGTTGATCAGCGCGTCGATCCCGCCGAAGCGGTCCACCGCCGCCTTCACCGCGGCCGCGATCTGGGCCTCGTCGCGGATGTCGCACTCCACCGCCAGCGCCTTCCCGCCGGCCCGCTCCATCTCCTCGGCCGCGTCGTGGATCGTCCCGGGGAGCTTCGGGTGCTTCACCTTGGTCTTGGCGGCGATGACCACGTTCGCCCCCTCGCGGGCGGCGGCCAGGCCGATGGCGCGGCCGATCCCCCGGCTCGCGCCGGTGATGAAGAGCGTCTTTCCTTGGAGTGAAGGCATGCGATCCTCGCTCGGGTTCCGTCGAGGATGCGTTGGAAGCGCGCGGTGGGCAACGGACAGGAAGGGGCGTGGGGGGAGACGCCGAGCGCGGGAGAGCTCCGCCGCAGCGCGGCCGATCTCGCGAGCATCGCTCGGCGCCGTCGCTCCGCCGCTGGGTCCTCGGCGCAGCGAGCGTCGAGGCTGGGGCCGGGGTGACGGCTCTGTGGGCGCGGTCGCTCGGCGCCGTCGCTGCGCCGCCTGGGTCCTCGGCGCGCGGTCGGAGCGTGCTCACGCGCGAGCCGGGGGTGGCACGTCAGCGCGTCCGGACGGACCCGGACGCGCGCCTGCGCTCAACGTCGTATCGCGCGCGCCTCGTGCGGCGAGGACCGGCGCCTGCGGAAGGCGGCTCCGCGCCGGCGCCGGGCGACCGCTTGTGGGGCGGTGCCGTTGGGGGACCGGGGGCGTTCGGGGATCGGTGCCGGGGGATCGGTGCCGCGGGGGATCGGCAGGGATCGGTGCCGGACATGGCCGATATCGCGCCACCACCCGTCGCGTGTGGGCCTACGCCCACCCCCATGTCCCGGGATCCGATCCTGAACGCATTCCCAGGCACGATCCGGCGCGGTGGGCCGGGCCGTTGACTTCCCCGAGCGATCTCCGTAGATCGGGACCACCGAGTGGGAAGAAGTGGCAAAACGCGGATCCCAGCGGCAAGATCGAGCGGCCCGTGTTCTTCGGAACCTTCCATCACGCGATCGACGCCAAGGGGCGCACCAGCCTCCCGGCCCGCTTCCGCGAGGCGCTCGCGGCCGCCGGCGAGCCGCGGATCGTGCTCATGCAGTACCCGCACTGGCGGGCGCTGCAGGCGCTCCCGCAGTCGGTCTGGAACGAGCTGGTCAAGAAGGTGATGGAGGCGTCGCCCCTCGACGCCCGCTGGCAGCGGAACGTCCTCCGGTTCGTCTCCTCGGCGCACGAGGTCGACCTGGACGTCCACGGGCGCGTGCTCGTCCCGCCCGCGCTCCGCGACTTCGCGGGCCTCGCCAAGGACGTGGTCTGGGTGGGGATGGGCCGGACCGTCCACCTCTACGACAAGGCCTCCTACGAGGAGCAGATGGCGGCGGAGATCCCGCCGGACCAGGTGGTCGACTTCTTCGGCAAGGGCTAGCGCGGAGGCGCGGGATGTTCGAGACGCGGCGGCGGGACGACGTGATGGTGATCCGGTGCTCAGGCGAGCTGACCCGGGAGGAGCTCTCCCGCATCGCCGCCCTCGGACGCGCGGCGCGCGACGAGGGGAGCCGGGTGGTGGTGGACCTGAAGCGGGTCACCCACCTCCATTACGCCGGCGCCGAGCTGCTGCGCGCCATCCCCGGCCTGCGCGCCGCGGGGGCGAGCCGCTACGTCCGCGACCTGGTGTTCGCCGGGGGCGCGGGGGGGTACGTGGAGCTGTACGGAGACGTGGAGGAGGCCGTCAGGGCGGCGTGAGCGCGGGGTTCGAGCATGAGCCGGTACTCGCCAGGGAGATCGTGGAGGTGCTGCGCCCGCAGCCGGGCGAGCTCATCCTCGACGGCACGCTCGGCGGCGGGGGCCACTCCGGCCTCCTCCTCGAGGCGGGAGCGCGCGTGATCGCCCTGGACAAGGACCCCCGCGCCCTCGCCGCGGCCAGCGCCCGGCTGGCCCGCTTCGGCGAGGCCTTCCGCGCCGTCCGCTCCGACTTTCGCGACGCCGGGAACGTGCTCGCCGCCCTGGGGATCTCCGGCGTCGACGGCGCCCTGGTCGACCTTGGCGTCTCCTCCCCCCAGCTCGACGAGGCGGAGCGCGGGTTCTCGTTCTCCCGTCCCGGGCCGCTCGACATGCGGATGGGCGACGAGGGCGAGACGCTCGAGGACCTGCTCCGCCGGATCGACGAACGCGAGCTGGCCCGCATCCTCGACCAGTACGGCGAGGAGCCCTTCGCCCGGCCGGTGGCCCGGGCCATCAAGGCGGCGCTGGGGCGCGAGGAGAAGCTCGACACCGCCCGCCTGGCCGAGATCGTGGCCGGCGCCATCCCGCGCCGGGCCTGGCCGCGGCGGATCCACCCCGCCACCCGCACCTTCCAGGCCCTCCGCATCGCGGTGAACGACGAGCTGGGGGCGCTCGCCGCCTGGCTCGACGGGCTGCCCGCCCTCCTCAACCCGGGCGGCCGCGCCGCCACCGTCGCCTTCCACTCCCTCGAGGACCGGATGGTGAAGGAGCGGTTCCGCGCCCTCACCCAGGCCTGCACCTGCCCGCCCGACCTGCCGGTCTGCGCCTGCGGCGCGCGGGCCACCTTCGCCGCCATCACCCGGAGGGCGATCCAGGCCTCGGAGGCCGAGGTGGCGGCCAACCCCCGGGCGCGGAGCGCCCGGCTGCGCGCGGTGGAGAAGCTCCGGTGAGCGCCTCCCGGGCCAATGCCGCCGGAGGGCGGATCGCGGAGCTGGTGGCGCTGGCCGCGCTGCTCGCCGGGCTGGGCGTGTTCCACGTCTGGTCGCGCACCCGGGTGGTGGCGGCCGGCTACGAGCTCGGCGAGCTGGCCCGCCGGCACGCCGAGCTGACCGCGGCGCACGATCAGCTCTCCATCGAGCTCGAGATGCTGCGCTCCCCCGCCGAGTTGGAGCGGGCGGTGCGCACGAAGCTGTCCAAGCTGGGCATGGCTCCGCCGGACCGGGGTGCGGTGTTGGCGGCAGGCCCGGCGCGTCCCCAGGGCGCGCCGGGACGGGCGGGTGGGAACGGGGTCGGTCACCCGCTCCGGCCGGCGGAGCCTGCCCTCCCCACGGGGCCGATGGCGGCCCCCGGGCGGGCGGCGGCGGGGCCCACGGCGGTCCCCGGGGAGCGGTTCGCGCTCCGGGGCCCGCTGCGGGCGGGCCGCGCCCCCGAGCGGAGGCCGTAGGCGGTGCGCGCCGGGCCCGATCCGCGCACGGCGCGCTGGATCGCGTGGCGCGTCGGCGTCCTGGCCCTCCTCTTCGCGGCCGGGTTCGGGGCGGTGGCCGCGCGCGCCTTCCACCTCCAGGTGCTCCGGCGCGACGCCCTGGCGGGCGAGGCGGTGGACCAGTACCTGCGCGAGCTCGTGCTCCGCCCCCGCCGCGGCGTGGTCACCGACCGGAGCGGCGTGCTCCTCGCCGGGAGCGCCGACGCCCAGTCGGTCTGCGTCGATCCCCAGCTGCTCGCGGAGGACGAGCGCGCCCCCCAGATCGTCCGGCGCACCGCCCAGATCCTCCGCCTGGACCCGCGCGCCCTCCAGAGGAAGCTCGCCCGCGGCGGCCGCTTCGCCTGGCTGGAGCGGCGGGTCTCCCCGGCGGACGCCGCCGCGCTGGGCGCCTGGCTGGAGGCGAGCCGGGTGAAGGCCCTCCGGCTCGTCCCCGAGACCCGCCGCTACTACCCCAAGCTCGAGCTCGCCAGCCAGCTCCTCGGGGTGGTGGACGACGAGGGCGAGGGGCGCGAGGGCGTCGAGCTGGCGCGGGACGACGACCTCCAGGGGGAGCCGGAGCGCGTCCCCTCGCTCCGCGACGGCCGCGGCCGGGTGCTGCTCTCCCAGGCGCCGCAGCCCGGGCGCGAGCGGGAGGGGGCGCGCGTCGAGCTCACCCTCGACCACGCCCTCCAGGCGGTGGTGGAGCGGGCCCTCGCCCGGGCGGTGACCGGCTCCCACGCGCTCTCCGGGATGGCGGTGGCGATCCAGCCCGGGACCGGCGAGGTCCTGGCGATGGCGAGCTTCCCCACCGCCAACGCCAACGCCCGGCGCTCCGCGGACGAGCTGCGCAACCGGCCGGTGACCGACGCCTTCGAGCCGGGCTCCACCGTGAAGGCCTTCTCCATCGCCGGGGCGCTCGAGGCCGGGGCCATCGGTCCCCGGGACGCGATCGACTGCGGGGACGGCTCCCTGACGGTGGGCTCGCACGTGATCCACGACCACGCCGCCCTCGGCTGGGTAGGGGCCTCGCGGATCCTGGCCCAGAGCTCCAACATCGGGGCCTCCAAGATCGCCGGCCGCCTGGGCCGCGACGGCCTGGAGCGGACCCTGCTCGCCTTCGGCTTCGGGGAGAAGACCGGGATCGGCCTGCCGGGCGAGCTCCGCGGCCAGGTCCCCTACCCGCGCTCCGAGATCACCCTCGCCACCCAGAGCTTCGGCCAGGGGATGACCGGCACCGCCCTCCAGATCACCAACGCCATGGCGGTCTTCGCCAACGGCGGCCTCCTCCTCCGGCCCCGGATCGTGAAGCGGGTGATCGACCCGGCCACCGGCGAGGTGCTCGAGGCCACCCGGCCCGAGGTGATCCGCCGGGCGGTGAGCCCCGAGGTCTCGGCCACGCTCGGCCGCTGGCTGGTGGGGGTGATCGAGGATCCCAGGGGCACCGGGCACCGCGCCCGGCTCGACGGCTGGCGGGCGGCGGGCAAGACCGGGACCGCCCAGAAGGCCGACCGGATCTCGGGCGGCTACTCCGCCGACCGTCACTTCAGCTCCTTCGTCGGCTTCGCGCCGGTGGAGGCCCCCCGGATCGTGGTGGGGGTCTTCATCGACGAGCCGAAAGGGGAGATCTACGGCGGCGAGGTGGCCGCGCCGGCGTTCCGGGAGGTGGTCGAGTACGCCCTGCGCATGATGGGCGTCCCGCCCGATCCGGCGAGCGTCGCCGCCGCCCCGTCCCCGCCGGCCGCCACCCCGCCCGCCGCCGAGGGCGCCGAGGAGGAGGACGGCGGGCCGCCGCCGGTCGAGTGGGCCGACGCCCGCGCCGCCCGGGAGGGGGAGGTGATCGTGCCGGCGCTCGGCGGCCTGCCCGCCCGCGCCGCCGTCCGGCGGCTGGAGGAGCACGACCTCGCCCCCGAGCTCTCCGGGTCCGGCCGCGTGGTGGGACAGACGCCGGCGGCGGGGAAGAGCGTCGAGCGCGGGACCCGCGTCCGGATGACCCTCGCGCCCGCCGGATGACTTAAGATGCGGCGCACCGTGTCCCCTCCGACACGCGCGGCGCGCAAGCTCCCGGGCCGGCGGCGGAAAAGGGGGCGGACGGCGGCTTGCATGGTATTCGGTTGGCGATGAGGCTCTCCACCGTGATCGCGGGCACCGGGGCCCGGGGCGACCTGGCCGGGGACCCCGAGGTGCGCCGGGTGACGGGCGACTCGCGGGAGGTGATCCCGGGGGCGGTCTTCTTCGCGCTCCCGGGGACGAAGCTCGACGGGCACGCCTTCGCCCCCGAGGCGGCCCGGCGCGGGGCGGTGGCGGTGGTGGCGGAGCGGCCGGTGGAGTGCGCGCCGGCCACGCTCCTGCTCGCCCCCTCCGCGCGCCGCGCCATGGCGCTCGCCGCGGCGAGCCTCCACGGCCACCCCGGCGAGCGGCTGGCGCTCGCGGGCGTGACGGGCACCAACGGCAAGACCACCGTCGCCTACCTGGTCGAGGCCTGCGCCGCCGCCGCCGGGCTCCCGCTGGGCGTGCTCGGGACCGTCACCCACCGCTGGCCGGGCGTCGAGCGCCCCGCCGGCCACACCACCCCCGAGTCCACCTTCATCCAGGCCTCCCTGGCGGAGATGGTGGCGGCGGGGGCGAGGGCGGCGGTCCTCGAGGTCTCCTCCCACGCCCTCGCCCAGGAGCGGGTGGCCGGGCTCCGCTTCGCGGCCGCGGCCTTCACCAACCTGACCCGCGACCACCTCGACTACCACGGCGACATGGAGGCGTACTTCGCCGCCAAGCGGCGGCTCTTCACCGAGCACCTCGCCCCGGGCGGCGTGGCGGTGGTGAACGCCCGCGATCCCTTCGGCGCCCGGCTCGCCGACCAGCTCGGCCCCGGCCCCCGGGTCTGGCGCTTCGGCTCGCGGACCGACGACGCCCTGGGCGCCTCGGCGGTCGTCTCCGACCTGGGCGGGCTCGCCGCCGTCCTCCGTACCCCGGCCGGACCGGTGGCGATCCGCTCCCCGCTGGTGGGCGCCCACAACCTGGAGAACCTCCTCTGCGCCGCCGGGCTCGCCCTCGCCCTGGGGATCGCCCCGGAGGCGGTGGCCCGCGGCCTGTCCGCCTCCCGCGGGGCGCCCGGCCGGATGGAGCGGTTCGAGGGGCGCGGCGTCTCGGTGTTCGTCGACTACGCCCACACCGACGACGCCCTCGCCCACGCCATCGGGGCGCTCCGCGCCCTCGCCCCCCGCCGGCTCCTCTGCGTGTTCGGCTGTGGCGGCGATCGCGACCGGGGCAAGCGCCCGCTGATGGGCCGGGCCGCCGCCGTCGCCGACCTGGCGGTGGTGACGAGCGACAACCCGCGCAGCGAGGACCCGGCCGCGATCGTGGCCGACGTCCTCCCCGGCCTGGAGGGGACGGGCCGGCGCCGGCTCTCCGAGCGCGAGGCCCGGGCCGGCGCGGACGGCTTCCTGGTCGAGGTCGACCGCCGGGCGGCGATCGCCCTGGCGGTGGCCTGCGCGCGCGAGGGGGACGCGGTGCTCGTGGCCGGCAAGGGGCACGAGGACCACCAGGTCGTGGGGACGGAGCGGCGCCCCTTCTCGGACCGCGAGGAGGCCCGCCGGGCCCTCGGCCTCGGATGACGCCCCCCCGCTTCACCCCCGACGAGCTCGCCGCCGCGACCGGCGGGCACTGGCTCGGCGCCGCCCCCGGCACCCTGGCCGGCGTCTCCACCGACACCCGCAGCGTGGCGGCCGGGAACCTCTTCGTCGCCCTCCGGGGCGAGCGCTTCGACGCCCACGACTTCCTCGCGGAGGCCGGCGCCCGGGGCGCGGCCGCCGCGGTGGTGGCCGAGGGCTGGGCGGCCGGCCACCCGAGCCCCCTCCCCGCCCTGGCCGTCCCCGACCCGCTGCCGGCCCTGGGGGCCATCGCCCGCCACCACCGCCGCCGCTTCGCCCTGCCGCTCGTGGCGGTGACCGGCTCGAACGGGAAGACCACCACCCGGGAGATGATCGCCGCCATCCTCGCCACCCGCGGCCGGGTGCTCAAGACCGAGGGGAACCTGAACAACGAGGTGGGCGTCCCCCTCACCCTCCTCGGCCTGGAGGAGGGCCACGCCGCGGCGGTGATCGAGATGGGGATGAACCACGCGGGCGAGATCGCGCGGCTCGCCGCCATCGCCGAGCCGCAGGTGGGCGTGGTGACGATGGCGGGTACCGCCCACCTCGAGCACCTCGGCAGCCAGGACGGGATCGCCGACGCCAAGGCCGAGCTCTACCGGGGCCTGCCCGAGGGCGGCCTGGCGGTCGTCAACGCCGACGACGCGCGGATGCTCAAGCGGGCCCAGGCCTCCGGCCGGCGGATGCTCACCTTCGCGGCGGGACGCGGCCGCCGCGGGGACGTGGTGGTGCTCGAGGTGCTCCCCCAGACCGTGGAGGGGCTCCGGTTCGTGCTCGGGATCGGCAACCGGGAGCTCGAGGTCCACATCCCCGCCCTGGTGGGCGCCCACAACGCCGCCAACGCCGCCGCGGCCGCCTGCGCCGCCATCGCCCTCGGGTGCAGCGACCGCGAGATCTCCCGCGGCCTGGCGACGGTGGCGCCGGTCGGCCGCCGCCTCCGGCTGGAGCGGCTCCCCTCCGGCGTCCAGCTGGTGGACGACTGCTACAACGCCAACCCGGCCTCGATGGCGGCCGCCCTCCAGGTCGCCGCCGAGCTGGCCGCCTCGGCGGGCGGGCGGGCGGTGGCGGTGCTGGGGGACATGCTCGAGCTCGGGGCCTACGCGGAAGAAGCCCACCGGGACCTCGGACGCCAGGCGGCCCGGGCCGGGCTGGCCGCCCTCCACGCCTTCGGCCCGCGCGCCCGGGCCACCGCCGAGGCCGCCCGGGAAGCCGGGCTCGCCCGGGTCACCCACACCGAGGACCTGGAGGAGCTGGTGCGCGAGGTGCGCGCCGGCCTGCTCCCCTCGGACGTCCTCCTCGTCAAGGCCAGCCGCGGCATGAGGCTCGAGCGGCTGGTCGAGAGGCTCCGCTAGCGAACCCGACCCCGAGATGCTCTACCACCTCCTCTACCCCCTCGCCGGCCGCTTCGGCCTCTTCAACGTCCTCCGCTACCCCTCCTTCCGGATCGTCGCCGCCGGCCTCACCGCGATGATCCTCGGCCTCCTGCTCGGCCCCATCTTCATCGAGCGGATGCGCGCCCTGCAGTACGGCTCCTCGAACGTCCGCGAGGACACCCCCGAGGCGCACAAGAAGAAGGCCGGGACGCCGTCGATGGGCGGGGCGCTGATCCTGCTCGCGGTCACGGTCTCGACCCTGCTCTTCGCCGACCTGGGGAACCGCTACGTCTGGGCGGCCCTGCTCGTCACCCTGGGCTACGGGGCGATCGGGTTCGCCGACGACTGGCTCAAGATCTCGAAGCGGAACTCGAAGGGGCTGGCGGGGAAGAAGAAGCTGCTCCTCCAGGTGGCGGTGGTGCTGGTGGTCTACTGGGCGGTCCTCACCGACGGCCGCTTCCACGTCGAGCCCCGCTTCCCCTGGGTGTTCGTGGGGAGCTACGTCGACCTCCACGTCACCATCCCCTTCGTCCCCACCAAGCTCTTCGCCCCGGACCTGGGCTGGGCCTACCTGCCCTTCATGATCTTCGTCGTGGTGGCCACCTCCAACGCGGTGAACCTCACCGAC
>DATKAL010000427.1:0-4045 GCA_035498135.1 Anaeromyxobacter sp. | reverse complement strand
GGCGACCGGCGCTACCTGCACCTCGGCGCGGACGACGCCGAGCGGCTGGTGGGCGCGATCCGCCCGCGGCTGGCGGTCCTCACCCACCTCGGCATGCAGCTCCCGCCCGCCCGGGCCCGGGAGGTCGCCGAGGCGATCTCGGCCCGCACCGGCGTCCCCACCCTCGCCGCCCGCGACGGCTGGCTCCTCGACCTCCGCGAGCTCCCCGCCCGCGCCGGCACGGCGGCGCAGGACCCGGCTGCCCCGGGGGCCGGGCCGCGACCTGGCTGAACCATGGCTCGCGATTCTCGACCGCCTCGCCGCGCCCGCTCCGAGTCGCGCCCGGTCGTCCAGGCTTCGTGATCTCGACCGCGCTCGCGCTCCTCGCCTTCTCCGCCTGGCTCGGGCTCGGCCTGGCAGCCGCCCGCTCCGGCCGGGCCACGCCGCGCCTCGCCGAGCAGCCGCCCGACCCGGCCCCGCCGCCGGTGAGCGCGGTGGTCCCCTGCCGCGACGAGGCGCCCCACGTCGAGGCGGCCGTCCGGTCGCTGCTCTCCCAGGACCTGCCCGGCCTCGAGGTGGTGGCGGTCGACGACCGCTCGAGCGACGCCACCGGGGCGATCCTCGACCGGCTGGCCGCGGAGGACGCGCGGCTCACGGTCGTCCACCTGACCGCCCTCCCCGACGGCTGGCTGGGGAAGAACCACGCCTGTGCGGCCGGGGCGGAGCGCTGCCGCGGCGAGTGGATCCTCTTCACCGACGGGGACGTGGTCTTCGCGCCGGGAGCGCTGCGCCGCGCCCTCGGGTTCGCCCGCGCCCGCGGGCTCGGCCACCTGGCCGCCGTCCCCCGGCTGCTCGCCGGCGGCCTGCTGGAGCGGTCCTTCGTGGCCGCGTTCGGGGCCTTCGCCGCCGCCGCCTTCCGCGCCTGGGACCTCCCTCGCCCGGGGACGCGAGGCTTCGTCGGGATCGGGGCCTTCAACCTCGTCGGGCGGGACGCCTACCTGGCGGTGGGCGGCCACCGCCGGCTGGCCCTCGAGGTGGTGGACGACGTGAAGCTCGGGCTCCTCCTGCGTCGCCGCGGCGTGCCGCAGGGGGTGGTGAACGGCGGGGCGCAGGTCGCGGTCCGCTGGCAGCACGGCTTCCTCCCCTCCGCGCTCGGCCTGGTGAAGAACGCCTTCGCCACGGTGGAGTACCGCCCGGCCCTGGCGCTCCTCGCCGCCGGGTGGGCGCTCTTCCTCGGCGCAGGACCGCCCGCCCTCCTCCTGCTCTCGCCCGGCCTCCTCGCCCGGGCCCTGGCGGGCGCCGCCCTGGCGCTCTCCGTCCTGGTGCTCTCCGCCACCGCCCGCCGCGTGGCGGGGGGGAACGGCGCCGAGGGGCTGCTCATGCCGGCGATGGCGGCGAGCCTGGGGCTCGTCCTCCTCGGCAGCGCGGCGGCGGCGATCTGGCGGGGCGGCGTGGTCTGGCGCGGCACCTTCTACCCCCTCGCCCGGCTCCGGGCCGGAACGCTCCGCGAGGCGGAGCTCCCCGCCGCCGGGGCCGCCGGCTGGCCGGAGCCCCCGGCCGGGACCGCGCGGCGGGACGGCCGAGCGGCGCCCTGACCGGACCCTGGTGGTAGGGTGCGGGCGTGCTCGGCCCGACGCGCTACCTCCCCGCCCCCGTCCTCGCCGCCTGGGACGAGACCGGCGCCTTCCGCGCCCTCCGCCTGGCCCTGCCGGAGGAGGAGGCCCGGGCCCACGTGCGGCCCGGACAGCTGGTGAAGGTCCACACGCAGGCCGGCGAGGGCTTCTTCGCCCTCGCCAGCGCCCCGGCGGCCGACGGGCACGCCGAGCTCCTGGTGAAGCGCGGCGGCAAGGTGGCCGACGCCGCCATCGGCGGGGCCGCGCCCGGCGCCTCGCTCGCCACCACCGCCCCCTTCGGCAAGGGCTTCCCGGTCGAGGAGGCGGCGGGGCGCGACGTGCTCCTCTTCGCCGCGGGCTCGGGGATCGCTCCGATCCGGGCGGTGATCCAGCACCTGATCGCGCACCGCGAGGGGTTCGGCCGGGTGACGCTCTTCTACGGCCAGCGCCGGGGGGCGGAGTTTGCCTACCGCTCCGAGCACCTCGCCTGGGATCGCTCCGGGATCCGGGTGGTCCTCTGCCCCTCGCGCGAGGAGGACGCCTGGCAGGGCGTGCGCGGCCGGGTGCAGGAGGTGGCCCGCCTGCTGGGCTTCGGCGGCTCCACCCCGGAGGAGACGGTGGCCTTCGTGGCCGGGATGACCGCCATGGTGGACGACGTGAAGCGAACCCTTGCTGCCGCCGGCGTCCCGCCGGCGCGCGTCCACGCGAACTTCTAGGCGAGCGATCGGAGCTCGCGAACCGGTGAGGTCCGGGGCGGGGAGGGGACCCAGGCAGCTGGTGGAGGGGCGCCGCCCCTCCACCGCGGGGCGGCCGCGCGCAGCCACGAAGCGGCGAGCAGGGCGCAGGGCCCCGCGTAGCAGGGGTGGGGTCCCCGACGGCTCCGACGGCGGGCCGGGGCGGCGCGCCCCGTCAGGTTCACCCCGCCCGGTGCCGCTCGAACGCGGCGCGCAGCTTCTCCGGGATGGGGGCCTTCTTCCAGCCGGGCAGCCCGATGCAGCAGAGGACCAGGCTCGAGACCGAGGCGGGCTTCTCCTCGTCGGGTCGGAAGACCTCGAAGCGGAGGACCACCGAGTGGGCGCCCAGCTTGGCGGTGGAGAGCTGGAGGGTCACCATGTCGCCGTGCTGGAGCGGGCGGGCGAAGTCGGTCTCGATGTGCACCAGGGGGAAGGCGACCCCGAGCCGGTCGGCGAGATCCCACCAGTCCACCCCGGCCTCGGTGTGGAAGAAGTCCTCGAGCGCCCGGTGGAAGAAGTCGTAGAACCGTGGGAAGTAGACGATGCCGGCGCGGTCGATGTCCGGGTGGCGGACCTGCTGGCGCGAGCGGAAGGCCATCTCGTCCTCCTTCGGTCAGGCGGTGGGCTTGAAGGCGCGGAAGGCGAGCAGGGTCTCGGTGTCGCGGATCCCCTCGACCTTCTGGAGCCGATCGGGGATGAGGTCGCCGAAGGCCTCGTACGAGGGGGCGTAGAGCTTCACCAGCAGGTCCCAGGCCCCCGTCACCGAGTGGACCTCCGACACGCCCTCGATCTCCATCAGGGCGTTGGCGACGTCCTCCAGCCGCCCGAGGTGGCACTTCACCAGCACGAACGCTGCCTTCATGGCGCCTCCCGCGCTCCCGCCTTCTTACCACCTTCACGGGCGCCCCGGCGCCGTCCGGCCGCGCCCTCCCCGCCGGGAGCCGACTCCGGCCAGCTGGGCCGCTCACCGAACCAGTCCGCGGTCACCTCCAGCCACATCGCCAGCCCGGCCCACTCCCCGTAGGGCCTGTACCAGCGGCGCACCGTGGCGTCGGCGGGCGCGCGGCGCTTCCCGCGCAGGCGCGCCAGCTTGGCCCGGGTCCAGGAATCGAGGGCGAGGTGCCCGTGCCGGCCGAGCAGGCGGAGGAGGTGCTCGGTGGCGTAGGGCCCGAAGCCGGCCAGGGCGGAGATCCGCGCCGCCGCCTCCTCGGTGGGGAGGGCCGGCTCCCGCAACGCCTCCAGGTCGAGCGTCCCGTCGGCGGCGGCGCGCGCCAGCGCCACGAGGAACGGGGCCCGGTAGCCGGCCCGGATCTCGTCGCGGTAGAAGCGCTCGCTCCGGGCCGCCATCGCCCCGGGCGAGGGAAAGGCCCGGGCCCCGAGGGGCGCGGGCGCCCCGAGCGTCTCGCAGAGCCGGGTGGTCATGGCGCGGGTCAGGGCCCAGGAGCAGTTGGTGGTGCAGAGCGTCTTCACCGCGTCCTCGAAGACCGTGGGCGAGCGGAGGAGCCGTCCGCCCCCGCGGGCCAGCGCCCAGCGGAGGTCGGGGAGGTCCCGCCCCTCCCCCGCGGCGCGCCGCTGCTCGAGCTCCGCCGCGGTCCGGCGGAAGGGGTCGAGGTCCTCGTCGAGCGCCAGGCAGCGGGCGAGCGCCTCGCGGGCCTCGCGCGCCTCGGCGGCGGCGAGGCGCCCCTCGGCCAGGGCCCGGAAGGCCAGGCCCCTGCCGGC
>DATKAL010000426.1:0-11166 GCA_035498135.1 Anaeromyxobacter sp. | reverse complement strand
TCCGAGGCGCAGCCGGTCAGGGCGAGGGCGACGATCCCAGGGAAGGCGCGGCGCATGGGGTCCCCTAGAGCTGGAGGTTCAGGGCCTGCTTCACCGACTGCGCGCCCTGCTCCACGAGCTTGGTGGCGAGGTCGACGGTCTGGACGGTCCGGTAGGCCTCCGCCTGGAGCCCGAGCAGCTCCTGGGCGGTGAAGGTCCGCCCGGAGCGGGCGGCGGCCAGGACCGCCTCGAGGCGGGACTGGGCGCGCTCGACGGCGCCCAGGGCGCCCGCCCCGGGAAAGGGGCTCGGCGAGGCGGCCGGCCCGGGCGAGAGCCGGGCCTCGAGCGCGGCGGCGAAGCTCCTCCCGGTCGAGGGGGCGGCGGCGGCCGGGCCGGCCGGCAGCGCGGCGCCCACGGGGGCGATGGTCATGGCGCGGGCCCTCCGGGCCTAGTGGATGTTCTGGATCGCGGCCTTGGCGCTGTCGTGCCGCACCTTCATGACATTCGTCAGGGCGGTGAACTCGCGGCTCTCGCGCTGCATGCTCTCCTGCAGCTGCAGGTACTGGAGGTTGAACGCCTGGGACTCCTGCTGGAGGGCGCGGGTGGCGGCGAGGAGGTCCCCCCCGCCCGAGGCCGAGCCCGGGGCGGCCGCGACCGCGCTCCCGCCCGGGCTCGCGGCGCCGGCGGCCGCTCCGGAGACGGCCCCGGCGGTCGCCGACCGGACCGCCGCGGAGAGGACGTTCCCGGCGGGGACGTACGGCGCGGCCAGGGCGACGGAGCTGGCCACCCCGGCGGCGAGCCCGGAGGCGGCGCCCTTCAGGGCGGCCGAGAAGCGCCCGGGCTCCGCCCGCTGCTCGGTGGTGGGTGCGACGTGGATCGACTCGATGGGGTTCATGCGCGATCTCCTCGTCCCCGCCCGGAGCAACCGCCGTGCCGGGCCCGGATCGCGCCGCGCCGGGATCGGCCGCGGCCGGCGCGGAGCGTCCCCCGGTCCGGCAGTCCGCCCGGCGGACCGTGGTAACGTCCGCTGCGTGCCCCGCGTCTACCTCCGCGAGCTCTGCGACCGGATCCTGCACGCGCAGAAGCCCATCCGCGTGCTCCGGGCGATCAACTGGGGGCCGGCGGTCCACGAGCGCTTCTTCCGGCACGGGGCCCGCGCCCTGCCGCGCCCGGAGTACCCGGCCCTCGGGTTCGAGCCGGAGGAGAAGATCCGCGAGCTGCGCGCCATCCGGCGCGCGATCCGGGGGCGCAACCCGGTCGAGGAGATGCTCCGCCGCAAGTGCGACGAGTTCGTGGCCATCGTCCAGATGCTGGCCGCCCGGGGGACGCGCCGCTTCTACGAGCTCTCCCGGCGGATCTACGGCGATCCCCGCGACCGCTTCCCCGACCAGGACGTGGACAACCTCGGCATCGCGCGGATGTGGGCCTCGCGCCCGCGCGCCCGGGACGAGGAGCTCGTCCACCCGGCCGAGGAGGCGGCCCGGCGGGTGGCCGAGATCTGCGCCCCGCTGCTCGGCGGCCACGTGGAGGTGGTGGTCCGGTCCCGCCTGACCGCCAACGCCGCCGCCGGCGCCACCCGGATCACCCTGCGCAAGGGGGCCCGCTTCAGCGAGCGGCAGATCCGGGCCCTCGCCCAGCACGAGGGGCTCTGGCACGTGCTCACCTCGCTGAACGGCCTGCGCCAGCCGGTGCTGCCGGTCCTGGGCGTGGGGCTCCCGCGCCACACCGAGTCGCAGGAGGGCGGCGGGATCGTGGCCGAGTTCCTCTCCGGCCAGATCACCGACGAGCGCTACATCGAGCTCGGCGAGCGCACCATCGCCATCGACATGGCGGCCCGCGGGGCCGACTTCCTCGAGGTCTACCGGTACCTCCTGGCGCGCTTTCCCCCGGAGAAGGCGGCGCTCATGAGCGAGCGGGTCTTCCGCGGGGGGCTGGTGGAGGGCGGGGCGCCGTTCACCAAGGACGCCGCCTACCAGCGCGGCTACTGCCGGACCTTCAACTTCCTCCGGGCCGCCCTCGAGCAGCGGGACGTGGACCTGGTGCGCGCCTTCCTCGCCGGGAAGATGAGCGTGGACGACGCCGAGCTGGTCCGCGACCTGACCGAGGAGGGGCTGTGCGTCGGGCCGGTCTTCCTGCCCGAGTGGTTCATCGACATCGACCGGCTCAACGCCGTCTGCACCCACAGCGTGACCATGAACCGCTTCTCCCTCCCCACCGTCACCCGCTACTACGCACGCCGCCGCGTCGGGCAGGCGGCCGGCGAGCGGGCCGCGCCGCCGCGGGAGGGGCCGGACACCGAGGAGCCGCCGGGGCGCCCGGCGGGGGCGGACGAGGGCGATCTGAGCGACTAGGGCGGCGCGTCCCCCGGGCCGTCGCGAGGCGGCCGGGGCTCGCGCCGCTCAACCGACGGCGGCCCCGAAGAGCCGGCCCACCCCGTAGGTCACGCCCGCGGCCAGCGCGGCGAGCCCGAGCATCCGGAGGGCCGAGCGGACCACGCTCGTCCCGGAGAGGAAGCCCACCCCGGCCCCGACCACCGCCAGCACCACCCCGGCGAGGGCGGCGCTCGCCGCCACCGCGGCGCCGCCCGATGTGAGGAGGAACGGGATCACCGGCACGGTCGCCCCCACGGCGAACATGGCGAACGAGGAGAGGGCGGCACCGAGCGGGGAGCCGAGGTCCTCCGGGTCGAGCCCCAGCTCCTCCCGCACCAGCGTGTCGAGGGCGCTCCCCGGGTTCTTCAGGATCTCGGCCGCGGTCCGGCTCGCCTGCTCGGTGGAGAGCCCCTTCTGCTTGAAGATCAGGGCGAGCTCGGCCGCCTCCTCCTCCGGGGCCTCCTCGATCTCGCGCTTCTCCAGGGCGATCTGCCGGGCGAGGAGATCGCGCTGGCTCGCCACCGAGGTGTACTCGCCCACCGCCATGGAGAAGGCCCCCGCCAGGAGCCCGGCCAGGCCGGTCACCACCACCGTGCCCGGCGCCACCCCGGCCCCGGCCACGCCCAGGATCAGGGACAGGTTCGAGAGCAGGCCGTCGTTCATGCCGAAGATGGCGGCCCGGATGGAGCCGGCCCGCCCGCCGCCCCGGTGCCAGCGCTCGCGGCTGGCGATCAGGGCCCGGGCGCCCTCCGGGTCGCCCTGGCGCCGCATCCCGGCCAGCACCTGCCGGTGGGCGCGCTCCTCGGCGGCGATCGCGGTCGCCTCGCCCCCCTGGGCGTCGTACTTGTCGGCGTCGCCGGCCTCGGTCTCGAGGATCATCGGCATCACCGCCGCGGAGCCCAGACGGCGGGCAAGCCAGATGAGCGCCCGCACCCGCGAGGAGGGCCGGTCGGGGGGGGGCTCCACCCCCTCCTTCTGCAGCTTCCGCTCCCAGATCGCGGCGTGCCGCCGCTCGGCGGCGGCGAGCTCCCGGAAGCTCCCCGCCTTCTCCTGGTCCTTCTCGTGCTGGGCCAGCCCCTCGTAGAGGGCGGCGCCGTCCCGCTCGTCCAGCAGGTTCTGCAGCCAGAGGTCGGTGCGAGGGTTCATGACGCCCGAATCTAGTCGGGCGGGGGCGGCGGGAACAGCGGGCTCTGCTCAGGCCAGGTCCTCGGACCAGAAGCGGGCCACCAGCCCGGCCCGGCTCGCCGCTCCCGTCCGGGCGAGGAGCGAGGTCACGTGCAGCTCGACCGTGCTCTCCGCGCAGCGCAGGCGCGCGGCGATGGTCTTGTTGGAGGTGCCGGTGACCAGCTCGGCCAGGACCTCGCGCTGGCGCGGCGAGAGCCTGTGGCGCGCGGCGAACGCCTCGGCGCGCTCGCCGAGCCGCGGCGGGGCCCGCCGGCGCACCAGGAGGTGGTGCAGGGGGAGGCCGGGGGCCGTCACCCGGTGCACCGCCCAGGGGCCGGGGACCGGGCTCCCGACGGCGGCCCGGAGCTCGTCCGCCAGCTCGTGTCCGGCCGGCGAGAGGAGCTCGCGCCCGGGGCCGTTCGCGTGGGCGATCCCGCCCGGCCCGAGGAGGAAGGCGGGGGCCCCGATCGCCTCCATGGCGGCGGCGAGGCCGGCCTGGCCGAGCGCGCCCGCGTCGAGCTGGCGCTCGAGGAGGAGCCGGTCGCGGAGCGCGGGCACGAGCTTCTGGAGCGCGCGGCGCTCCCGCTCGCCGAACGGCTCCTCTCGGGCGACGCCGAACCAGGAGAGGAGGATCGGGCCCTCGCAGACCAGGGCCCGGACCTGGTTCTCCCGCCCGAGCCAGGGGTGGAGCCCGAGGTAACGGGCCTCGGCGGGGCTCCGCGCCGCCTCCTCGACGTAGTAGGTGCCGGGGAAGAGCCGGGCGCGGTTCCGGTCGGAGGGGACGGGGTTCAGGGGATCGTAGCCGCTGAACCCGGCGGGGAGCTCGGCCACCAGGGCGTCCAGGTGCTCGCCCTGGCCGGGGTCGGTGCCCACGCCCTGGAAGAAGTCGACGGCGACGCGCCCGTCCTTGACCACGTAGCCGATCGCCCCGGCGCGGGAGGCGCCGAGGGCCTGGCGCAGCGGCTCGCAGATCTCCTCCACCACCCTGGCCCCCGGCCCGAGCCGGCTGACCAGGTCGAGGACCTCCTCGGAGCGCGCGGCGCTGGCCTCTGGCATCTCTCCCCCTCCCGGTCCGGCCCGCGGCCTGCCGTGGCCCGGGCCGGGACCGTGCTCCCCCGTTGGACTCCCTACAGACAGGTCAGCTGCCCGAGCGTGACGCCGGGGTGGCGAGGAGACACCGCGTCTCGATGACGCAGGACGACCTGTCATCTCCTGGTGCGGGAACCGGTGCCGCGACGGAAGAACGGGCGGATGGGCGCTCAGCCCTGCTCGGTCCAGAACGCGGCGATGAGCTGGGCCCGGCTGGTGCAGCGCGCCCGGGCGAGGAGCGAGGAGACGTGCAGCTCGACGGTCTTCTCCGAGCAGCCGAGCTCCTCCGCGGCGCCGCGGTTGGAGCTCCCCTGGGCGACGAGCACGAGCACCGCCGCCTGCCGCGGCGTGATCCCCCAGCGGCGCGCCACGCCCGGCCCGCGCAGGCGGGCGTCGCCGGCCGTGTCGGGGAAGACCACGATCTCGTGGCCCCCCGACGAGTGGTCCACGGGGATCCGGGCCGGGGCCCGGCCGCCGCCGGGCCGGCCCTCCAGCGCCGAGTGGACCCGATGCGGATCGGCCTCGAGCAGCCCGGCGCCGCGGACGTTGGCGTGGAGGATCCGTCCCGGGATCCTGACCACGAAGGCCGGCGCCGGGATCGCCTCCAGCGCGGCGACCAGGGCGCTCGGGGCGATGCGGGCCACGTCGGAGGTCAGCGGCGGTGGCCGGGGGGCGGACGCGGCGCCCGCGCCCCGGGCGCTACCTCGCGGATTCTTGGGCTTCATCCCACGCTGGCCCCTCGCACGCCGGGTTTCCAAGGGAACACTAAGCGTTGAGCGGCCGGCGAGAAATGAGGGGAATCCCCAGGAATGCGCGTGGGGGCAGAGGCGCGCTCCGGCCCAGGAACCCTCGCCATTCCGGGGACTTTCGTCTATAAAGACGGGCTCCCAGGAGCCCGACGCCGTGCTGAAGCTCGATACCCGAGATCCCGCCTTCGAAGAAGCCTGGTCGAGGCTCTGCGCCCGCGGCTCCGACGAGGACGAGGCGCCGGTTCGCGAGGCGGCAGCCCGCATCGTCGAGGACGTTCGCCTCCGGGGCGACGCCGCCCTCCTCGAGCACACCTGCCGGCTCGACGGCTGGGACCCCGGGGAGGCCGCCGGGCTCGCCCTCGGCCGGGACGCGTTCCGGGCTGCCTTCCGCGGGCTGCCCGCGGAGGGGCGCCGCGCGCTCGCCCTGGCCGCCGAGCGGATCGCCGCCTTCCACCGGCGGGAGCGCGACGCGGAGGTCCCGGCGAGGCGCGACGCGGCGGGGGCGACCCTGGCCCAGGTGGTCCGCCCCCTGGCCCGGGTGGGCCTCTACGTCCCCGGCGGAACCGCCCGTTACCCCTCGTCGGTCCTGATGACCGCGATCCCGGCCCGGGTGGCGGGTGTGACCGAGGTGCTGGTCTGCTCGCCGGGGGTGCGCGGGACCGGCGAGATGGACGCCTGGACCCTGGCCGCCTGCCACGTGGCCGGGGTCTCCCGCCTCTTCCGCGCCGGGGGGGCCCAGGCGGTGGCCGCGCTCGCCTTCGGGACCGCGACCGTCCCGGCGGTCGACAAGATCTGCGGCCCCGGGAACGCCTACGTCGCCGCCGCCAAGCGGCTGGTGTTCGGGCGCGTCGACATCGACATGATCGCCGGCCCGAGCGAGATCCTGGTGCTGGCCGACGGGGCGGCCGACCCGGCCGAGGTGGCCTCGGACCTGCTGGCCCAGGCGGAGCACGACGTCCGGGCGGTGGCGGTGCTCGTCACCCCCTCGCCGGCGCTCGCCGAGGCGGCCCTCGCCGAGGTGGAGCGGCAGCTCGCCGACCTCCCGCGCCGGGAGATCGCCGCCCGCGCCATCCACGAGCGCGGGGCGACGGTGATCGCGCGGGGGCTCCCCGAGGCGGTCCGCCTTGCCGACGGGTTCGCGCCCGAGCACCTCGCCCTGCATGTCCGGGGCGCCGCCCGGCTCGTCCCGCGCATCTCCCGCGCCGGCGCGGTCTTCGTCGGGACCTCCACCCCCGAGGCGGTGGGCGACTACCTGGCCGGCCCGAGCCACGTCCTCCCCACCGCGGGCACGGCGCGCTTCGCCTCGCCCCTCTCCGTGGCCACCTTCCGCCGGCGGATGAGCGTCCTCGACCTCTCGCCCCGCGCCCTCGCGGCGGTCGCCCCCGCGGTGGAGGCGCTCGCCAGGGCGGAGGGGCTGGTCGGCCACTGGCGCGCGGTCGAGATGCGGGTCCGGAAGGCGGCCGCGCCCGCGACCGGCGGGCGGCGGCAACGTCCGGCCCGGCGGCGGAGCATCGCGGCGCGGGGGGCGAGGGCGCGGGCGGCGCGGCGACCCCGGCGAGGAGGTGGGCGATGACGGTGCGGAGGACGGCCGCGGCCCGGGCCCCGGCGGCTCGCCGCGGCGCCGTCGCCCGGAAGACGAAGGAGACCGACGTCCGGGTCTCGCTCCGGCTCGAGCCGGGCGAGGCGGCGATCGCCACCGGGATCCCCTTCTTCGACCACATGCTGGAGCAGATCTCCCGGCACGGGGGGATGGCGCTCGAGGTCCGGGCCAAGGGTGACCTCGAGGTCGACGCCCACCACACCGTCGAGGACGTGGGGATCGGGATCGGCGAGGCGCTGCGGCAGGCGCTCTCCGACAAGGCCGGCCTGGCCCGCTACGGCCAGGCGGTCGTGCCGCTCGACGAGGCCCTGGTCGAGGCGGTGGCCGACCTCTCCGGCCGCCCGCACCTCACCTTCAACGCCAAGCTCCCCTCGGGGAAGCGGTTCATCGGCACCTTCGACGTGGACCTCACCCAGGACTTCCTCCAGGCGCTCGTGAACCACGCCCGGATCTGCCTGCACGTGAACGTCCGCTACGGCCGGAACCTGCACCACGTGGTGGAGGCGATCTTCAAGGCCACCGCCCGCGCCCTCCGGGCGGCGACGGCCCGGGAGGGGACCGGACTGCCCTCGACCAAGGGGCTCCTGTGACCGCGCCCGGGACGGTGGCCCTCGTCGACTACGGAGCGGGGAACCTCCGCTCGGTGGAGAACGCGCTCCGGGAGGTGGGGGCCCGGGTGGTGGTGACCCACGACCCCGAGGCGGTCCGCGCGGCCGACCGGGTGGTGGTCCCGGGCCAGGGCTCGATGCCCGAGTGCGCCGAGGCGATGCGGCGGAGCGGCGTGGCCGGGGCGGTGGTCGAGGCCATCCGCCGGGGCACGCCGGTGCTCGGCATCTGCGTGGGGCTGCAGATCCTCTTCGAGGACGGCGAGGAGGCGGGGGGGGCGAAGGGGCTCGGGATCCTGCCCGGCACCATCGCCCGCCTGCCCGCCGGCGTGAAGCTCCCCCACATCGGCTGGTCGCCCCTCGAGCTGGTGGCGCCCGCCTCGCGGCTCTTCGCCCCCATGGACGGGGCCTACGTCTACTTCGCCCACTCCTTCGCCGCCCCGGCCGAGGCGCCCGGGGCGGCGCTCCTCGCCACCCACGGCCGGCCCTACTGCGCCGCGCTCGAGCGGGACAACCTCTACGCCGTCCAGTTCCACCCGGAGAAGAGCCAGAAGGTCGGGCTCGCCCTCCTCGGGCGGTTCGTGGCCATCTAGCGAGGGCACCCGGTGCGCGTCATCCCAGCCATCGACCTCATGGGCGGCGAGGCAGTCCGGCTCGAGAAGGGCGACTTCGCCACCAAGACCGTCTACGCCCGGCGCCCCGCGGACAAGGCGGAGGAGTTCGTGCGCGCCGGCGTCAGCCTGGTCCACGTCGTCGACCTGGACGGCGCCCGGGCGGGCTGGCCGGTGAACCTGGACGTGGTCCGCGATCTCTGCCGGGTGCCGGGGATCGAGGTCGAGCTGGGCGGCGGGCTCCGCACCCTGGTGGACATCGAGAAGGTGCTGGCGCTCGGGGTCCGCCACGTGGTCCTGGGGACGGCGGCGGTCGAGCGGCTCGGCCTGGTGGAGGAGGCCTGCAAGCGGTTCCCGGGCCGGGTCCGGGCGGGGATCGACGCACGGAACGGCGAGGTGAAGGTCGCCGGCTGGGTGGAGGGCACCGGGCTCGCCGCCGCCGAGGTCGCCCGCCGGGTCAAGGCGGCCGGGGTGTCGCTGGTCGAGTACACCGACGTGGCCCGGGACGGCATGTTCACCGGGGTGGACGCCGAGGGGGCGGCCCGGCTCCAGGCGGAGGCCGGGGTGGAGGTGGTCGCCTCGGGCGGGGTGGCGAGCGCCGCCGACGTGGTCCGCTGCCGGGAGGCGGGGCTCTGGGGCGTGATCGTGGGGAAGGCGCTCTACGAGGGGAGGCTCTCCCTCGCCGACGCGCTCCGGGCGGCCCGGGGCGAGGGGGCATAGCGCATGCCGGCGAAGCGGATCATCCCCTGCCTGGACGTGAAGGCCGGCCGCGTGGTGAAGGGCGTCCACTTCCAGAACCTGCGCGACGCCGGCGACCCGGTGGAGGCGGCCGCCCGGTACGACGCGCAGGGCGCCGACGAGGTGACCTACCTCGACATCGCCGCCACCCAGGAGAACCGGGGGACGCTGGTGGAGCTCGTCACCCGGACCGCCGCCCGGGTCTTCGCCCCCCTCACGGTGGGCGGCGGGGTCCGGAGCGAGGACGACTTCGTCACCCTCCTCCACGCCGGGGCGGACAAGGTCTCGGTCAACTCGGCGGCGGTGAAGGAGCCCGGGCTGGTGGACCGGCTCTCGCGCCTGGCCGGGGCGCAGGCCCTGGTGGTGGCCATCGACGTGAAGCGCCGGCCGAAGGGGCCCGGTCCACAGGCCTGGGAGGTCCACGTCGCGGGAGGCACGAAGCCCACCGGGGTCGAGGGGATCGCCTGGGCGCGGGAGGTGGCGTCCCGGGGGGCGGGCGAGATCCTGCTCACCTCGATGGACCGCGACGGCACCCAGGCCGGCTACGACCTGGAGCTGCTGGAGCGGGTCTGCGGGGCGGTGAACGTCCCGGTGATCGCCTCGGGCGGGGTGGGCACGCTGGAGCACCTGGCCGAGGGGCTCCGGATCGCCGACGCCGCCCTGGCCGCCTCGATCTTCCACGACGGCAAGCACACGGTCCAGGAGGCCAAGGCCTACCTGGCGGCGCGCGGGATCGAGGTCCGGCCGTGACCGCCCCGCCGCTCCCCGCCGGCCTCCAAACCCTCCTCGACCGGGTGAGCTACGACGCCCGCGGGCTCGTGCCGGTGGTCGCCCAGGACGAGGACGGGACCGTCCTGATGCTCGCCTGGGCCAACCGCGAGGCGCTCCTCGCCACCGTCCGGACCGGGCGCGGGACCTACTGGTCGCGCAGCCGCGGCGCGCTGTGGCGAAAGGGGGACACCAGCGGGCACGTCCAGGACGTGCGGAGCGTGGCGCTGGACTGCGACGGCGACGCCGTGCTCTACGTGGTGCGCCAGACCGGGCCCGCGTGCCACACCGGGGCGCGGAGCTGCTTCTCCGAGCGGCAGGAGGTCACATGGCAGACGAGCGGTTCCTCGCGAAGCTCTGGGCGACGATCGAGTCCCGCAAGGCGGACGACGCCCCGGCGGAGAGCTACACGCGGCAGCTCCTCGCCGACCCGCCGCGCATCCGGCGCAAGATCATCGAGGAGGCGTACGAGGTGAACGAGGCCCACCAGGCGTTCGAGGTGGGGAAGGACTCGAAGGATCACCTGGCCCATGAGGCAGCCGACCTCCTCTACCACCTGTACGTGCTCCTCGCGTCGGCCGACGTGACCCCCACCGAGGTGTACGCCGTGCTGGAGCGCAGGCACTCCCTGCCCTCCGGCCCCAGACCCGGAACCCCTTGACAGGGGTGGGGTTTTCGTCTAATAGCCCCCCCTCAGCCGCGCGGAGAGCCGGGCGATCGGGACCGCCCGGCTCCTCGCGTTTCAGGGGCGTCGAGCTTCCGAACCACCAATCGCAGGGGACGAGGGACGAATGACCGGAGTGCGCGTCAAGGACGGCGAGTCTTTCGAGAACGCCATGAAGCGCTTCAAGAAGCAGTGCGAGAAGGCGGGGATCCTCTCCGAGATCCGCAAGCGCGAGCACTACGAGAAGCCGAGCGTGAAGCGGAAGAAGAAGGCCCTGGCCGCCAAGAAGCGCGCGCTCAAGAAGATGCGGAAGGGCTTCTAGCGGGCCACCCCCGCGGGGACCGTCCATGGCGCTCAAGGACCAGCTCGACGCCGACCTCAAGGCCGCGATGAAGGAGAAGGCCGCGCTCAAGCTGAGCGTGGTCCGGATGCTGAAGAGCGCCGTGAAGTACCGCGAGATCGAGCTCATGAAGCCGCTCGACGACGCGGGGGTGATGGGCGTGATCGCCTCCGAGATCAAGCGGCGGCGCGACTCGGTGGAGCAGTACCGGGCCGGCAACCGGCAGGACCTGGTCGACCAGGAGGAGGCGGAGATCCAGATCCTCCAGGGCTGGCTCCCGCAGCAGCTCTCGGCCGACGAGCTCCGGGCCAAGGTGGACGCGGCCATCCAGGCCGCCGGCGCGAAGGGGCCGAAGGACATGGGCGCGGTCATGAAGGCGCTCCTGCCCGAGGTGCAGGGGCGCGCCGAGGGGAAGCTGGTCAGCGAGCTCGTCAAGGCTCGGCTGTCCGGGAAGTGAAGCGGGCCGGGCTCCTGTGATCCCGGACTC
>DATKAL010000425.1:0-9867 GCA_035498135.1 Anaeromyxobacter sp. | reverse complement strand
GGGGCGGGCCCGGAGCGCGGCCAGGTCGGCGGCGAGCGCCGCCCGCACCCCGCCCCGGCGGCGCGCGAGCCGTACCGCGAGCGCGAGCAGGGCGAAGGAGATCGCCCAGGAGAGCGCGCACATGATGCAGAGGGTGTGGATGAGGAGCTCCGAGATCGCCGCCAGGGTCACCGCGGCGGCGGACAGGAGCCCGGTGGCGAGGACGAGCAGGCCGAGCGGCCACCCCGGGTGGGGGCGCCGCGTGGCGAAGGCGGAGGCCGCCAGGGTGGCCACCGCCAGGTAGGCGAGGGCGCCCCATGCCGCCAGGGGGACGCCGAAGGCCGCCGACCAGCGGCTGGCGGCGACGGCGTCGCAGTTCACGGCCGCGGAGATCGAGCAGAAGCTCGGGCCCGCCCCCGTCCCCACCCGTGCGTGCAGGACGGTCAGCTCGATCGCGACCGCCACCCCGGCCAGGGCGAGGGCGACCAGCGCGCCCTCGCCGCGCCTGGGGCGCGGGGGCTCGGGGGTCTTCGTCCGGGCGGGCTCGAGGGCGGTCGAGGGCACCCGAGACCTATAGCCGAGAAGGCCCCGCCCGTCGCGGGCTTCCGCGCCGCGGGGGCTCCTCACGGCGCCGGGGGGAGCCGGATCGCGAACCAGGCTCCCTTCCCCGGGGTACTCCGGATCTCGATCTCCCCTCCATGGGCGGCCACCACCTGGCGCGCCGCCCAGAGCCCGAGCCCGAAACCCCCGTAGTGGGAGACCGGCGCCGCCCGCTCGAACCGCTCGAACACCCGCGCCTGGTCCTCGAGCGAGATCCCGGGGCCGTGGTCCTCCACCGCCACCATCGCTCGCTCCCCCTCTTGGCCCACGGAGACCTGGATGGGCGTGGTGCCGGCGTACTTGACCGCGTTGCCGACGATCCCGGAGATGGCCTCCGCGAGCCGGGCCCGGTCCCAGCTCCCGGAGATCGGGATGGCGGCGAGCTGGAGCTCCCCCCCGCGCCGGCGCGCCTCGTCCGCCCAGCGCCCCACCACCTCCTCCACCAGGCCGGCGAGGTCGAAGGTCGAGCGCTGCAGCTCGACGTGGCCGGAGGCCATCGCGGCCGCGTCCATCATGTTGGCAACCAGGTCCCCGAACCGCGCCACGAGCCGGGAGAGCTGCGCCAGGCGCTCCGCCTGGGCCGGGCTCACCGCCTCGCCCGCCCGGAGCGAGCGGGAGAGGGCGTCGACCAGGAGCCGGAGGCTGGTGAGCGGGGTCCGCAGCTCGTGCGAGGCGATGGCGAGGAAGTCGTCCCGGGCCCTGAGCGCCTCGCGCGCCTCGGCCAGGTTGCGACGCGCCTCCGCCGCCCGGCGGCGCTCGGTCAGGTCGCGGGTCACCTTGGCGAAGCCGGTCAGCCGGCCGGCCGGATCGCGGATGGCGGTGATCACCGCGCTCGCCCAGAAGCGCGACCCGTCCTTCCGGAGCCGCCAGCCCTCCTGCTCGTAGGTGCCGAGCTCGCCCGCCTCGCGGAGGGCGAGGGCCGGGCGGCCGGCCGCGACGTCCTCCGGCGGAAAGAGGATCGAGAAGTCGCGGCCGACGATCTCGCCGCTCGAGTACCCCTCGATGCGCTCGGCCCCCGGGTTCCAGGTGACCACCGTGCCGGCCGGATCGAGGAGGACGATCGCGTACTCCCGCACCCCCTCGACCAGGATCCGGAACAGATCGCGCTCGCCGGCCGGCTGGCGCTCCGCGGGCGCTCGGCGCCGCGCATGGCCGGACGCCGCCGGAGCTCTCGGGGTGGATCGGGGCACGCGCTCCCGGAGCGATTACACCGGGTCGCTCCGCGGCGCAGCGGTCCGATCGGGCCGTGCAGGGCGGCCTGGCGAGCCGGCGCGGGTGCGGCCGATCGCGCCAGCCCGCCGGGCGGGCTAGACTCTCCGGATGACCGACCCGAAGAGCGGACGAGCCCCGACGCCCGGCGCAACCCTCGAGCCGGCCCGCGAGATCGCCCCCGGGGTGCACCTCGTGGACACCGGCTACGTGCGCCCCTGGCTGGCGGCGAGCTACGTGGTGCGCGGCGGCGACTCCGCCGCGGTGGTCGAGACCGGCAGCGCCACCGCGGTGCCGCGGATCCTGGCCGCCCTGGAAGCGGCGCGGATCCGGCGCGAGGAGGTCGCCTGGGTGGTCGTGACCCACGTGCACCTCGACCACGCCGGCGGCGCGGGGGCGCTCCTCGCCGAGCTGCCGCGGGCCCGGCTCGCGGTCCACCCCCGGGGCGCGCGCCACCTGGTCGATCCCTCGAAGCTCGTGGCCGGGACGATGGCGGTCTACGGCGAGGCCCGCTTCAAGGCGCTCTACGGCACGCTCGTCCCCGCGCCGGCGGAGCGGGTCACGGAGGCGCCGGACGGCTTCGAGATCGACCTGGGGGGCCGGGTCCTGCGCTGCCTGGACGCGCCCGGCCACGCCAAGCACCACTTCGTGGTCTGGGACGAGGCGAGCCGCGGCTTCGTCACCGGCGACGCCTTCGGCCTCTCGTACCGGGAGCTGGACGGGCCCAGGGGCCCCTTCTTCTTCCCCACCACCACCCCGGTCCAGCTCGATCCGCCGGCCCTCCACGCCACCGTCGCCCGGATGCTCTCCCACCAGCCACGGCGGATGTACCTCACCCACTACGGGATGGTGGAGGGGGACGTGGGCGCCTGGGCGGGTACCCTGCTCCGGGGCCTGGACGAGCACGTCCGGATCGCGCGCGCCGCCCCCGCCGGCCCGGGGCGCCACCAGGCGATCAAGGACGGGCTGCGGGGCCAGCTCCGGGCCGCGATCGCGGAGCACGGCAGCCCCATCGGGATGGACCGGGCGGTGGCCCTGTTCGAGGACGACCTCGAGCTGAACGCCCAGGGGCTGGGGGTCTGGCTGGACGGCCAGGGAAGGTAGCCCAGGCCAGCGGCGCGCTCAGCCGCCCGCGCTCTCCGTCAGGAGCAGGTCGAGGCGCTGGACGAACTGCCCGCGCGAGAGGACCTCGTCCACGCCGGCCTCGGTGGCGGCCCGGGCCAGGTCCTGCTCCAGGTGCCCGAGGAAGCCGATCACGCGGATCCCTTCCGCCTGCTTGGCGAGCCGGATCTGGTCGAGCACGCCCGCCTCGCCCAGGTCGGCGATCACCGTTCCCCGGCCGAGCGCCCGGGCGGCCTCCGAGAGCGGCGTCCCCCGCGGCGCGAGCTGGATGGGGACCCCCAGCCGCTCGGCGGCGGCGTGGATCTTGGAGCGGAAGACGAGGTCGCGGACCGAGACCAGGACGGGCATGCCGGCCCCTTCTAGCGGCGGGCGGGGCGCGGCGCCCGTCCCGGGGGAGCTTACGGCAGGGCGGCGATCACGCCCGTCAGGTCGCCGAAGAGGTCGCGCAGGGTCTGGGGCGAGACGTCGATGCCCTGGGTGTCGGCGCTGAGCCAGGCCACCATGTCGACCTCGGTCACGTTCGGATCGTCGGCCGTGGGGGTGGCCACGAGCGAGCCGCTCATCACCCGGATGTGCTCGGTGCCCCAGGTCTTCTGGTAACGGGCGCCGCAGGAGGTCATGTCGGCCGCGGCGGCCCCGACCGGGAACGGGCCGCCGCGGTAGGTCACCTCGTAGCGGACCACGCCCACGATGGTCGAGTCGGTGTAGCGGATCCGGTAGCTGATGGGGAAGTCCGCGCCCTCGACCCCCGGCTTGAGCTCGTAGGTGCCGGTGTTGTGGATCCGGAGCGACATCGGATCCTGGAGCGCCGTGTAGACCGTGGCCAGCGGGGCGAGGATGTAGCCGCGAGCGTGGGCGAAGAAGTAGCCGGCGTGGCTGTCGCCCGCGACGATGGGCTCGCCGAGCCCCTGCGGATAGGTGCCGTCGGCGTTCTTGGCGGGGAGGGGCGCGTCGCTGGCCGACTCCAGCGGCTGGTAGCCGACGGAGAGCGGGAAGTCGGTGTTCTCGTTGGCACCGGTGCACCCCCAGAGCGCAGCGGCGACGACGAGGAAGGCCAGGCGGATCCGCAGCATCGGCGTCCTCCGGTTCACAAGGCGAGTACCGAGATGAGGTTACCGCGCCCCTGGCGCGGCGGGTGTCCCTTTCGTGGCCCTCGGGCGCGGCCACGGGAGGAGGGCAGGCACCCTGCCCATCCGGTCGGCCCAGGCGTGGTGGCGCGACGCCATGCGGCGATCCATCCAGGGCACGCTCACGAAGACGAAGAGCAGCGTGATCGCGAGGGGCCCCGCCACCGTCCACCACCAACCTGGTGCGGCGGCCAGCCCGAAGAGCCACAGCCCCCACCAGAACAGCACCTCCCCCAGGTAATTGGGGTGCCGCGAGCGGGCCCAGAGCCCGCGCTCCAGGATCTCGGCCGGATCGCGGCGGGCGCGGAGGAAGGCGTGCAGCTGGCGGTCGGCGAGCCCCTCGACGGCGACGGCGGTGGCGGTGAGGGCGACTGCGGCGAGGTCGAGCGGACCGACCGGCCGCCCGGGGAGCGTCAGCGCCGGCCAGAGCGGGAGCAGGCCGAGGAAGACCCAGACGGTCGGCGCGAGGTGGATGCCGGCCAGGCTCAGGGGCCAGTAGAGCGCTCCGGCCTTCGCCCTGAGCTCGACGTAGCGGAAGTCCTCGTGGGCGAGGGACCGCCAGCGTGCGAGGCAGTTCCAGGTGAGCCGCATCGCCCAGGCGCAGACCAGGATCACCGCCGCCGCCGCCCTGAGCCCGTCGCCCGCGCCCGCCGCCCACCAGAAGAGGACGATGGGCACCGGGGCCACGCTCCAGTACGGATCGTAGAGGCTCGAGTTCCCGTGGCCGACGCTGAAGGCGAAGACCACCAGGGTCGCGACCAGGTCCGCCGCCGCCGCCACGAGGAGCGGAGAGCGGCCGCGCAGGGCGAGGGCGCAGAGGAGGGCGGCGGCCAGCGCGCCGGCGTAGGCGATCGCCACGGCGAGGAGGAGCCGCCGGTGGGCGTGGGCGGCGGGATCGGGAGCGGTCATCGCCTCATCCGTAGAGCCGGCGCGTGGCGCGCTCCATGATCCGGATCGCGGCGCGCCGGGGGAGGAGCCGGGAGAACGCGAAGGCCGCCAGCTTGTTGAGGCCGCCCGCCACCACCGCCGGGCCGCGCCCGAGGGCGGAGAGCGCCGCCTCCACCACCGGCTCCGGCTCCATGAGCGGGACCTTCGCCCGGGGGCGCGAGGCCTCGTAGCCGGGGGTCCGGGTGGCGCCGGCCCGGCAGGCGACCACGTCCACCCCGCCCGCCCGGAGCTCCGCCCAGAGCCCCTCCGCCAGGACCAGGTTGAAGGCCTTCGAGGCGGCGTACGAGGCGAGGAGCGGGTTCCCCTGGCCGCCGGCGAGCGAGGTCATGAGGACGATCCCGCCGCGCCCCCGCCTCGCCATGGCGCCGCCCAGGCGGTGGGCGAGGACCAGCGGCCCGCGGCAGTTCACGTCGAGGACGCGGAGCTGCTCCTCGAGCGGGCGGTCCAGGAACGGGCCGATGGCCGAGGCGGCGGCGTTGTAGACCAGCAGCCCGACCTCGGCACCCGCCGCGAGCCGCTCGACCCGCTCGAGGAGCTCCGGGGCGCCGAGGTCGGCGGCGGCCACCCGGACCTCCACCCGGTGGGCGGCGCGGAGCTCCGCGGCGAGCGCCTCCAGGGGCCCGGCCCGGCGGGCGAGGAGGAGCAGGTCGAGCCCCCGGGCGGCCAGGGCGCGCGCGAAGGCCGCTCCGAGCCCGGCCGAGGCGCCCGCCACGAGCGCGAAGGGCCCGTAGCGCTCCCGGAACGCGGTCACGCGGCCGCTCCGGGCGCGCCGGCCGTCCCCGTCTCCTCGGTGAACGGGTGGGGCGAGCGGAGGACGCGCCAGCCGACCAGGAACGGCACGAGCAGCCAGGCCAGGTTCGCCCCGACCACCGCCCCCGGGCGCGGGGTGGCGTGCTCGCCGAGGAGCTCGTCGAACAGGATGATGGAGACGTTGGTGACCATCATGGTCGCCCAGATCACCGAGGGGATCCGGATCCAGTCCCGTCCCCTGGCGTAGGCCCAGATGGCCACCGCGTAGAAGGGGCCGAAGAGGAGGACGTCCATCCAGATGGTGGCCCGGTACCAGGCCGGGCGAGCGAGGAGGAGGGGATCGAAGCTCCGCTCGTACCAGTGGACGAGCGCGAGGAGCCTCGGCGGCGGCCAGAGCGGCGGGATGAACGCGGAGGGGTCCGCGATCACCAGCTGCTCCAGGCTCACCACGTAGGTGGTGAAGCAGAGGTTCACCGCGAAGAAGGCGAGGAGGGCGACGTCGAGGGGGCGGCGCGCGAGCGGGATGGGACGGCGCATGGAGGAGACTCCTACCGCGCCGCGGGCACGCCTGGAACCGGATCGTTAGGGGAGGGCAGGGCCCCGGCGCGAGAAGCGCTAGCCCGGGCCGGCCGGGTCCTTCGGGGGCGGCGGGCGGGAGAGGAGCTTCTCGGCGTCCTTCACCTGCTCGGGCGCGTCCGGGTCGCCCTGCTCCGCCCGGGCCCGGGCGAGGGCCAGGCCGCGGGCCGCCGCCGCCCGCCCCCCGGCCTCGTCGCCGGTGGCGAGGCGGGCCTCGGCGAGGGCCAGCTGGTTCGCCGGGTGGTCGGGGAAGAGCGCCGCCGCCTTGCGCGCCGCGGCCAGCGCCGCCTCGGGGTCGCCCGGGCCGAGCGGCCAGCCCGGGGCCCGCACCAGCACCAGCGCCAGCACGCGCAGCGGCCCGCCCTCCTCGAGCCCCGGGTCGGCCTCGGCGGCCCGCTGGAGGAGCGGGACCATCCGCTTGATCCCGTCGCGGGCGGTGGTGGGGACCTCGCGCGCCTGCACGCCGAGCGCGAGCGCCAGGCCGAAGGCGCAGACCGGGCTCCCCGGCGCGCGCTGCTCGCAGAGCTGCCCGGCCTCGACCGCCGCGCGGGCCGCGGCGGCGCGGTCGCTCCCCGTCCGCTCGTGCCCGGCCCGCCAGACGCGGGCCTCGATCGCGCCGAGGAGGGCCTCCACGCCCTTGGGATCGGCCTGGGCGGCGGAGAGGAAGCGCGCCTCGGCCCGCGACACGGCGGCGGGATCGGGCCGGCGGGCCCACTCGGCCCGGGCCTCGGCGAGGAGGGCCGGAGCGTCCCCGGCGGGCGCGGCCGGGGTGGCGGACGGCGGCGGCGGCGGCCGGAGGGCCGGCGCGCAGGCGAGGGCGGCGGAGAGGGCCAGCGCCCCGCGCCTCACGGCATCGCCCCGAGGCGCTTCAGGGCGGCGCGCGCGGCCTCGTCGAGCGCGGCGAGCCGGGCGAGCCGGATCCCGGCCAGCGCGGCGGGGCCCTGCGGCGTGGAGGGGAGCCCGAGCAGCGCCTTCTCCAGCGGCTGCCAGCGGGCGGCGGGGAGCCGGGTCCCCACCGTGGCGACGATCCCGGAGGGGAGCGGGGCCGAGCGGGCCACCACCTCGAGGTCGCCGGCGAAGGGGAGCGTGGCGAGGGCGGCCGCCTGGGCGCCGTCGAGGAGCACCGCCACGTCCTCGCCGGAGACGGCCCTGCGGAGGGCGGAGAGGACCTGGCTCGAGGCGACGATCTTCACGCCGGCGGGGAGCTTCCCCCATCGCGCCAGCGCCCCCTCGACGAACGCCGGGGCGTAGCCGGCGGTGGAGGAGAGGGTGAAGCCGGCTAGGGCGGCCGGCGTGCTCACCCGCCCCTTCTTCGCCACCAGGCTCCAGACCTCGGTCGGCCCGGCCGCGCCCTCGGTCACCGCCTGCAGCCGGGGGGTGAGCTTCAAGGCGCGCCCGTGCTTCACCAGGAACGGGAGGGGGACCAGCGCCACCGCCGCGTCCGGCTGCTCGAGGCGGGCGAGCCCGTCCTGCTCGCCGGGGAGGTACGCGCCGGCGATCGCGCCCGGCGCCAGCCCCGCTCCGCTCGCGACCGCGGCGGTGAAGGCGTCCATCGCCGGCTGGGCCTCGGCGGTGGTCCCCGGGTAGCCGGGGGCGCAGGCGACGAAGGCGAGGGGCGCGGCCCGGGCGGAGGCCGGGGCAGCGACGAGGAGGGCGGCGGCGAGCGCGGCGCGCATGCCCGGCAGATTAGCGGCTCGCGCGCGCCCCGCAAGATCGACCTCGCCGCAGGCGGGGCTCTGCTAACGTCGCCGCCCATGCCCCGGTCCTCCCCCCTGGTCGGGATCTTCCGCCGCGTGGTCGCGGCGCGCGTCCCGATCCTGGTCGCGGCCGCGATCGCCGCCACCGCGGCGGCGGTGCTCGCCACCCGGATCCCGTCGGAGAGCGGCATCGGCCGGCTGATCGTCCCGTCCGATCCGGACTACGTCGCCACCGAGGCGTTCCACAAGGTGTTCCCCGAGGGGCAGGTGATCCTCCTCCTGGTGGAGGCGGACGACCCGTTTGCGCCCCCGGTGCTCGGCGAGGTGGCGGGGATCGGCGCGGCGCTCCGCGCCCTGCCCGGGGTGACCGCGGTGTCCGCGCTCGACGTGTACCGGCGGGTCCACCCCGGGTTCGCGCCGGACGCGGCCGGCTCCGCCGACTTCCGCCGCTTCGCGACCGGGGCGAGCTTCTTCCGGCGCCAGGGGCTGGTGGGCGACCGCTTCCTCGGGCTCGCGGTCGGCTTCGGGGCGAAGGACCCCGCCGAGCGGGACCGGACCCTGGCCGCCATCGACGCGGCCGTCGACCGGGCCAGCGCCGGCGCCCCCGGCTCGGTGCGCCGGGTGGGGGCGCCCTACGTCGAGGCCTGGATCGAGCACGAGTCGGCCCAGGCCTCGGTCCGCTACTTCCCCATCTTCGCCCTCTTCGTGGTGGCGATCGCCCTCTTCCTCTACCGCTCCTGGCGCTCGCTCCTCGCCATCCTCCTCGCCCTCGGGGTGGCGGTGGCGCTGGCGGTGGGGGCGGGGAAGCTCCTCGGCTACGCGTTCACGGTGGTGTCGGCCCTGGTGCCGCTCACCGTCCTCGTCACCGCGCTCGCCTCGCTGGTCTACGTCCACTCGCGCTTCGTGGACCAGCCCGAGGACGTGCCGGTGGACGAGCACCAGCTCCACGCCCTGGCGAACAAGTTCCTCCCCGTGACCGCCTCGAGCGTGGCGGCGGTCCTCGGGTTCGCCGCCCTCTCGGTCTCGAGGATCCGGCCGGTCCGGGAGATGGGGATCTGGACCGCCTGCGGGCTCGCCTGCTCCTGGCTGGTCGCCTTCGCGGTCTTCCCGGCCCTGCAGAGGGTCCTGCGCACCCCCACCGGGCGCACGGTGCCGGTCCGCTCCCGGCTCTACGACCGGGTGGCGGCGGCGCTCCCCCGCCTCACCTGGCGCCTGCGCTGGCCGCTCCTCGCCGGCTCGCTGGTCCTGGCCGGCGGCGGGCTCCTGGCGCTCTTCGGGATCCCCGGCCGGCTCGCCCCCATGAAGGTGGGGGTGGACGCGCTCGACTACGTCGATCCGCGCCTCGCCATCCACCGGGACATGGTCTTCTTCCGGAAGAACGTCTCCGGCCTGGACGTGGCGCGGGTCTGGATCCGGACCGCGCCGGGCCAGGTGACCGATCCGGAGGTGCTGCGCGGGATCGACCGGCTCACCACCGCCATCGAGCAGCTCCCCGGGGTGAACGCGGTGGTGGGGCCGACCACCTTCCTCCGGATGCGCCGCTACCTGGCCGGCCAGGGGGAGGTCCTGCCGCAGGATCCGGCCGGGTTCGCCGCCGCCGCCGCGGACGTGGAGCAGCTCCTCCTCTCCGAGCCGGAGCTGCGCGCCTTCCTCGACGCGGGGACGCTCTCGAGCGCGCAGATCACCGTCACCTTCGGCCAGGGGGACGAGGCCGGCTACCAGGCGCTGGCGCGCGCGATCCACCAGGCATGGGTTCGGACGGTGGCGGCGGACCCGGCCTTCCGCGGGGCGGAGCTGCAGGTGGTGGGAGAGTCGCTCCTCCAGGCGAAGGTGGGGTCGAGCCTGGTGCCGACGCTCAC
>DATKAL010000424.1:0-3510 GCA_035498135.1 Anaeromyxobacter sp. | reverse complement strand
GGGGACGGGCGCCGCGGCGAGGGCGGGCGGGGGCGGCTGGGCAACCGCCGCCGGAGCGCCGGTCCCGAGCCTGCGGTTCAGGTACCAGACCACGCCGCCGGCCCCGGCGGCGACCACCACCACCGCCGCGACCACCGAGAGCGCCACCGCGCGGGTGGCGCTCCGCCGCTGCCGGAGCTCCTGGGCGCCGCGAGCGACCGAGGTGCGCCGCTCGATCCGCTGCTCGCCGGTGGTCTCGAGCGCCTTGATGGGGAGGGGGATGGCGCCGGTGGGGTCGACCCCGCCGCCGTCGGGGAGCGCGTCCACGAGCGACCGGGGGCCGGCCGCGCCCGCCCGCCTCGGCTCGTCGCGGGGCTCGGGCGCGCTGCGGGCGGCGATCTCCTCGCTCGCCAGGGCCGCCAGGGCCGAGGCGCCGACCGGCTTCCAGGTGACCTCCTCGGCGGGCGCCGCCGGGGACGGGGCGGGGGCCGCCTCGGGCCGGGGCTCTCCCCGGGCCGGCGCCGGGGCGGCCGCGCCGGCGGGTGCCGCCGCGGCGGCCGGCCGGGGCACCGGGGCAAGGTAGGCGGCCAGGTCCGCCACCGTGGAGAGCGGCGACCAGTCGCCCATCCCCGGGCGCCAGACCAGCGACTCCGGCCCGACGTCCCCCGCCTCCCACTTCCGCTTCACCTCGGCGAGCGGGAGCGGCCCCACCTGCGCCTGGCCGATGGCCACGTACCACTCCGAGGCGGCCGGGGTGGGCGCGGCGGAGGCGGCCGAGATCCGGGCCGCCTCCTCGGGGGAGATGGCGATGGTCGGATCGGGATCGGGCGTGCTCGGCGACGGGGTGGGGCCGTCCCCGAAGGCCTGGTCGAAGGCGTGGCCCAGCTCGGCGTCGAGGCCGCCCTCGCCGGCGGCGGGGGCGCCGGCCGGCGCGGCGGCGGGCGCCGGCGCGGGGGCCGGGGCGGCGGCCTCGGCGGCCACGCGCCGGACGACGATCACGTGCCCGCACTTCTTGCAGCGGACCTTGACCCCGTTCGCCCCGACCTTCTCGTCGGAGATCATGTACTGCGCGTCGCACTGGTCGCAGGAGAATTTCATGGGCCTCGGTCCGTCCGATCGTAGATTTCGCGCCTGCGCAGGGTCAAGGTCGCCGCCGGCTCAGGTGGGCACGACGCAGGAGAGCCCGAGCTTCTCGCGCAGCGAGGCGTACTCCTCGGAGAGGCAGAAGTTGGCCAGGTCCCGGAGGCGCGTCTCCTCCCGCAGCTTGGACACCTGGGCCCGCTCGGAGACCATCCCGCGGCGCACCACCTCGAGGTCGCCCGCCAGGAGGGCGGCCACCCGGTTGGAGGTGTGCTCCGCGCCGTCCAGGTACGACCGGACGTCGCCCGGCTGCTGGACCTCGCAGTAGCTCCTCGCCAGGAGCTTGAGGGTGTTCTTGCGCACGCCCTCGGGGAGGGTGCGCTCGAGCTCGTGCTTCAGCTTCTCCACCAGGTGCGGATCGGCGGTGACCACGAACCGGGAGGTGCCCACCGCGCAGGCCGCCTGGAAGACGAGATCCAGCTGGTCGTGGGGCATCAGCCGGGCGAGATACAGCTCCGGCCGGGCGAAGGCCATCGCCTTGCCGATCGCGAACCAGAGCTCCTTCTTGGGCCGCTCCTCGAACATCTCGTCCGAGGCCACCAGGCCGAGCGGATCGGTGGGGACGAGCTGGAGCCGCGCCGGGGCGTCCGGCTTCTTGAAGAGGCGCAGGCCGCGGAGCCCGAGGGTCCGCTCCACGTACTTGAACATGTTGGCGAGGAAGAGCATCGAGCCCTTCACGTCCAGCTCGTCCTTGCGCGGGTTGAGCCCCAGGTCCTTCTCCTTCTGGACCAGCATGGGCCGGGCGTGGAGGGCGAGCAGGGTCATGATGTCGGCCAGCGGCCCCCGGGCCCGCTCGTGGAGGAGGAGGCGCCAGAGCTCGTCGTCGAGCGGCCGGCTGGCCTGGTCCCGGGCGAACTTCCGGAGCCGCCCGATCACCTGCACCTCCTCGCCGCCGGACTGGCCGAGGAGGTGGACCAGCACCTGGGCGGCCGAGTAGGCCTGGTCGTACTCCCGCCGCGCGGCGTGGAGGCCGACCAGCGCGGCGGCCGCCTTCTGCCCCTTGGCCCCGGTGCGGAAGAGCTGGCGGTAGGCGGTGATCGCCTCCCCCTCCTCCCCGGGCTTCCGGGCGGCCAGGTCGGCGTAGGTCTCGACGGAGACCGCGTCCTCGGGGTCGGCCCGGGAGACGACCTGGTAGGCCATCCGCGCGCCGTCCTCGTTCTTGAGCACGTTCCGGTAGAGCTCGCCGAGGGCCTTCCAGAGCGCCAGGCGGGCCTGGGCGGCGTCGGCCGTCTTCGGGAGCCGCTGGATCATCCGGACGTAGGCTTGTTCCAGATCGGGCCAGCGCCTGGCGGCGGTGAGGATCTCCTCCTCGGCGGCGAAGGCCGCCACCAGGCGGGGGTTCTTGTCGAGCGCCTTCTCGAAGTGGACCAGGGCGGCGGCCTGGTCCTTCACCTCGTCCCGCAGGATCTCGGCCAGCGAGAGGTGGAGCTTGGCCGCCCGGGCGGCGTCCGCCTGGACCTCGGGGCGGGCGACCATCTGAGCGAGGACGTCGGCCGCCTTCTGGCCCTGCCGGGTCTCGCGGTAGAGCCCGAGGAGCGCCTCGGTGATCTCGAGCGAGGTCGGATCGATCCGGGCCGCCGCCAGGTAGGCGTCGATGGACTGGTACGGATCCTGGAGCTTGTCCCGGCAGAGCGCGCCGATGGCCACCAGGTTCTCGAGCTGCGCCGGTCCCTCGAGGAGCGGCAGGAGCCGCTGCCGCTGCTCCACCGCCCCCTCGAAGTCGCCCGTCCCCTCGAGGACGCGGATCAGGCTGCGGCGGCTGGCCTCGTGGTTGGCGTCGATCTCGAGGGCGCGCCGGAAGGCGTTCCCCGCCCGCTCGACCTGGCCGAGCTTCTCGGCGATCTCGCCGATCTGCCAGTGGGTCTCGACCACCTCCAGGTCGGTGAGGGCCTCGTGGTGGTGGATCACGACGGTGGTGAAGATCCGGAGCGCCTCCTCCCACTGCTCGAGCCGGACCAGCAGGTTGCCGAGCCCCTCCAGCGCCGGGAGGTAGGTGGCATCGAGCTCGTAGGCTCGGCGGTACGAGGCCAGCGCCTTCTCCCGCTTGCCGAGCTTCTCGGCCACGTACCCCTGCCGGTAGGCCTGGCGGCACAGCTCCTTGGCCTCGCCTCCGGCGGAGAGGGTCTCCACGATGCCGTCCAGGACCCGCTCGGCGTCCTCCCAGCGGGTCTGTCCGACGTAGAGGTCGGAGAGCGGCCGGGCGGCGGCCAGGTGGGTGGGGGTCCGCTTCAGCGCCTCCTCGTAGTACCGGGCGGCGTTCTCCCGGTCGTCGCGCTCCTCCTGGTAGAGGCGGCCCGCCTCGGTGTAGCGCTCGGTCTTCTCCTGGACGTCGGTCTCGTAGCGCGCCTCCTCGATGAGGAGCTCCAGGTAGCGATCGCGATCCCGGTCGCG
>DATKAL010000423.1:0-4685 GCA_035498135.1 Anaeromyxobacter sp. | reverse complement strand
CCGCCGCCGTCCGCCGCTGGCGCGAGCGCTGCCAGTCGTTGGCGTGGGAGCGGGCGATGAGCTCCACCAGCCGGCCGTAGCCGCCGCCCCGGCGCGAGGTCTCGGCCTGGAGCAGGTTGACCAGAAGCCCGAAGGTCACGTCGAACCGGCTCTCGAGCGGCTCGGGCTCCTTGGCCTGGAGCCGCTCGAACGTGGCGCGATCGAAGTGGACGTAGCCCTTGGCGGGAGGCTGCTTCTTCACCACCTTCTTGCCGGCGGCCGCCTTCTCCGCCAGGCGCTTGTTCTCGATCACGTGCTCGGGCGCCTGGGCCACCACGTAGCCGCGCTCGTCGAAGCCCTTGCGCCCCGCCCGCCCGGCGATCTGGTGGAAGTCGCGGGCGGTGAGGATCGCCGTCTTCGTCCCGTCGAACTTGCAGAGCTGGGTGAAGAGGACGGTGCGGATGGGGATGTTCACCCCCATCCCCAGGGTGTCGGTCCCGGAGACCACCTTGAGGAGCCCGCCCTGCGCCAGCTTCTCCACCAGCAGGCGGTAGCGGGGGAGGAGGCCGGCGTGGTGGAGGCCGATCCCGTGCCGGACGTACCGCTGCAGGTCCTTGCCGTAGGGCGACTCGAAGCGGACGTCCCGGACCGCCTCGGCGATGCGCTGCTTCTCCTCCTTCGAGGAGAAGTTCGCGCTCATGAGGTTCTGGGCCTGCTCGGCGGCCGCCCGCTGGGTGAAGTTCACCAGGTAGATGGGCGCCTTGCCCGCCGCCACCAGCTCCTCGATGGTCTCGTGGAGCGGCGTCTCCCGCCACTCGGGCTCGAGGGGCACGGGCCGGACCGCCCCCCGCACGGCGGAGAGCTCGCGGCCGGTCACCGCCCGGAGCGACTCCTCGATCGCCGAGGTCTCCCCGAGCGTCGCGGACATGAGCAGGAAGCGGGTCTTCTCCAGCACCAGGAGGGGCACCTGCCAGGCGACCCCTCGCTCCCGGTCGCCGTAGTAATGGAACTCGTCCATCACCACGTGGTCGATCTCGGGGGAGGCCTCGCGCACCGCCAGGTTCATCAGGATCTCGGCGGTGCAGCAGACGATGGGGGCGTCCCGGTTCACCGCCGCGTCGCCGGTCATCATCCCCACGTTCTCGGGGCCGAAGAGCCGGCACAGGTCGAAGAACTTCTCGTTGACGAGCGCCTTGATCGGGCAGGTGTAGAAGGAGCGCTGCCCGGCCGCCATCGCCTGGAAGTGGAGGAAGGTGGCGACCAGCGACTTGCCCGAGCCGGTGGGCGTGGCGAGGACCAGGTGCCGGTCGTCGAGCAGGTGGAGGATCGCCTCCTCCTGGTGCGGGTAGAGCGTGAGCCCGGACGCGGAGGCCCAGCCGACGAAGCGGTCCAGGACCTCGTCGGCCGCCAGGGCGCGGCCCGGGGGCGGCAGGAGGGCGGCCAGCGGCGCGAGGGCGGCCGGGGGCGGGCTCGGGGTGGCCATGGGCGGTCCGGTCGTACCGCGCCCGCGCGGCGGACGCCAGCGGAGGTTGCCCCGGCCGGCTCACGCCGCCGGATCGACCTGGAACCCCGCCCGCTCCAGGAGCCCGCGGAGCTCGCCGCGCGCCACCGCCTTGAGGAGCGCCTCCCGCGGCTCGACCACCTTGCGCTTCGCCAGGTCGAGGAGGGCGTCGTTGAGGGTCGCCATCCCCTGGCCCCGGCCGGTCTGCATGATGGAGGGGATCTGGAAGGTCTTCCCCTCCCGGATCAGGTTGGAGACGCTGGAGGAGCAGAGGAGGATCTCGAGCGCCGCCACCCGCCCGCCCCCGATCTTCTTGCAGAGGGTCTGGGCGATCACCCCCTTCAGCGACTCGGAGAGCATCATCCGGATCTGCGCCTGCCGGTCGGCCGGGAACTGGTCGATGATCCGGTCCACGGTCGAGGGGGCGGTGTTGGTGTGGAGGGTCCCGAAGACCAGGTGGCCGGTCTCGGCGGTCTCGATGGCGATGGCGATGGTATCGAGGTCGCGCAGCTCGCCCACCAGGACGATGTCGGGGTCCTCGCGGAGCGCCGCCCGCAGCGCCTGCTTGAAGGAGCTGGTGTGGATGCCGACCTCGCGCTGGTTCACCAGGCAGCGCTTGTTCGGGTGCACGAACTCGATCGGGTCCTCGATGGTGACGATGTGGTCGTCCCGGTTCCGGTTGATGTAGTCGATCATCGCCGCCAGGGTGGTCGACTTGCCCGAGCCGGTCGGGCCGGTCACCAGCACGAGCCCCTTGTGCAGCCGGCAGAGGTCGAGCACGGCGGGCGAGAGCCCCATCTGCTCGGCGGTGAGGATCTCGTTCGGGATCTGGCGCAGGACGGCGCCGATCCCCTTCCGGTCGGCGAAGACGTTGACGCGGAAGCGGGCCGCCGCGGTCTCGTGGGCGAAGTCGGTGTCCTTGCGCGCGTGCCACTCCTCGCGGTTTCGCTCCGGGGCGATCGACCAGAGGAGCTCCTTGAGCCGCTCGTGGGAGACCGGGCCGTACTCCTTCTCCGGCGTCATGTCGCCGTCGACGCGCAGGATCGGGGCGCAGTCGGAGGAGAGGTGCAGGTCCGAGGCGCGGCGGGCGAGCATCGCCTCGAGGAGCGCGTCGAGGGCGGCGCGGGGGTCCTGCGGGGCGGGGATCCGCGGCCGGGCCGGGGTGGCGGGTGCGGCGGCGGGACGGGAGGGGGCGGCCGCGGTCGGGTCGGCGGGGGGCTCGGCCCTGGGGGCGGGCTCGGCCGCTCCCCCGCGGGACCGCGGCGACACCATCGCCCGCACGCCGCCCTCCGAGACGTCGATCCGCATCTCCACCTGCCCGGCGGGCGCCAGGTAGGGGAAGGCGGTCACCCCGGGCCGCGGGAAGCCGGGCCGGAGATCGGCGGGGACCACCTCGGCGAAGGCCCCCACGATCTGGGCCGCGGTGAGGGGCTGGCGGAGGAGGGGGACCGGGCCGCGGGCGGTCGCCAGGACCGCGCCGCTCCCGCTCTCCAGGCGCAGCTCCTGGGCGGTCTCGGCGAAGAGGCGATCGATGAAGGCGTCGATGCGGGGCATGGGAGGACCTAGCGGCCGACGAGGACCACGCGGGCCACGTGGCGCTTGTTCACCAGGGCGACGGTCCCGGCCTCGAGGAGCCGGAAGAAGGGGGGAGCCTCGTTCAGGAAGTCGACCAGGCGGGAGCGGTCGGGCGGGCGGAGGTAGGAGACCAGGCCGGTGAGCACCGCTCCGTCCACCAGGTGAACCTCCACCTCGTGCTCGGTCGGGAGGGTGAGCGCCTCGGCGTCTTCCTGCTCCGCCGCCCGGGCCACCCGGACCACCGCGATCGCCCCGCGCTGGAGGAAGGTCATCCCGCCCCCCGCCTCGTCCAGGGCGGGGACGAACTCGTGCTGCCCGTTGAGGAGGTCGCTGGGCAGCTCGGGGCCGGCGTGGCCGCTCGCCGCCTGCGCCAGGAACAGCGCCACCCGGCGGGCTCCGCCGCCGGGGAGGAGCACCTCCGCCGGAGCCCGGGACTTCGGGACCTTGAGCTCGTCCATGCCGGACGGCCCGTGCGAGCCCCGTGCCGCCCACCCTGCGCCCTCCGGCCGCGGCGGGCGGCCTCCGCGCCCCGGGGGGCCGCGGGTAGGAGCGTGTCGGCGAAGCGTGGGGACGGGTCGCGCGGCGCGCCGGCCCCGCACCCGGGGGTGGCCTCCCACCCGGTTCCCGGTGGCGTCCGGGATGGGCTTTCGGCACAATCCGGTCGCCCTCCGGGGAGCGGGCGGGGACGATGGCCACGAGGCACTTCCGGTACGACTGGTACGGCGCCGCGGCGGGGGCGGGGCTGCCCATCGTGGGCACGGTGATCGAGGCGGTGCGCCTGTCGGGCGGGATCTCCCCCGCCGCCCTGGTCGCCGCCCACCTGAGCCAGCCGCTGCTCTGGATCATGGACACCACCCCGCTGGTGCTCGGCGGCCTGGGGATGGTGATCGTCCGCCAGCACCGGCGCCTGGTCCGGCAGAGCGAGGAGATCGTCCGGCTCGAGCAGGCGCGGCGGGAGAGCTTCGACCGGACCGCCTCGGGGCTCCTGCACGCGGCCCGCGGCCTCCTCGGCAACGTCGACGACGCCACCCGCGCCACCACCCGCACCGCGGCCACGGTGCGGGAGACCACCGCCACCATGAACCACCTCTCCCAGGCGGCGGCCGCCGCCGCCCTCACGGCCGAGACGGTGATCGGGCTCGCCCTGCAGTCCGAGCGGGCCGGCGTCCAGGGGCTCCACCACGTCGACGCCTCGAGCGCCGAGCTGCTCCGGCTCGCCGAGGAGGTCCGCGCCCTCTCGGGGCGGATCGAGGAGCTCTCCGACCGGATGCGCGCCGTCGGGGGCGTGGCCGAGGTGGTGGCGCAGGTGGCGGAGCGGTCGGATCGCGCCGCCGCGGAGGCGGCCCGGGCGGCGGAGCGGGCCGGGGCGGGCGGGGCCGACCTGGCGGCGGCGGCGGCGGAGCTGCGGCGGCAGGCGGCGGAGACCGGGCGGGCCGCGGTCCAGGTGCGGGAGCTCCTCTCCGGGCTGGAGGGGGCGGCCCGGGACGCCCTCGCCGCGGCCGAGACGGGCGGGGCGCGGGCCCAGGCGGGCGCCCAGGTGGCGGTCCGGACCGGGGAGATCATCCGCGGGCTCTCCACCGCCCTGGGCGAGTCCGCCCGGGCGGCCAAGGAGATCGCCCGGGTGGCCCAG
>DATKAL010000422.1:0-4566 GCA_035498135.1 Anaeromyxobacter sp. | reverse complement strand
GACGTCTGGCACGCCCACTGCGTGAAGCTCGACGCCGAGGGGATCGCCCGCTTCGCCGCCACGGGGACCGGGGTGTCCCACTGCCCCTCGAGCAACATGCGCCTGGCGAGCGGGATCGCCCCGGTGGTGGCGATGCGCCAGGCGGGGGTCCCCGTGGGCCTGGGCGTGGACGGCAGCGCCAGCAATGACGCCGCCCACCTGGTGGCGGAGGCCCGCATGGCGCTCCTCCTCCAGCGGGTGGGGATCTCGCTCGCGCCGTTCGGCTGCGACCGCGGGCCGGCCGCGATGACCGCCCGGGACGCGCTCGCCCTCGCCACCCGGGGCGGCGCGGAGGTGCTCGGCCGCCGGGACATCGGCCGCCTCGCCCCCGGGATGTGCGCGGACCTGGCGCTCTTCGACCTGCGGGCGCTGCCGTTCGCCGGCGGGGCGATCCACGACCCGGTGGGCGCCCTCCTCCTCTGCGCGCCGGCGAGCGCCGCCTGGACGATCGTGGACGGGAAGGTCCGCGTCCGGCGCGGGCGCCTGGAGGCCTTCGAGCTCGAGCCGGTCCTCGCCCGCCACGACGCCCTGGCGCGGCGGCTGGTGAGCGGGTAGGCGCGGCGGTCCCGCCGGCCCCGAGACGGGACGCGGGGAGGGACCGGCGGCCCCTCCCCGCGCCAGACGGCGGTAGATCGAGGGCTACTTGCCCGAGGGGACCTTGCCCTCGACGCCCTTCACGTAGAAGTTGATCTCACCCTTCCACTTGTCGTCGGCCACCGTGTCCTTGGCGAGGACCACCTTGCCGGTGTTGTCGACGATGGGGCCGCGGAAGACCGCCCCGGGGTTGGCGACGAGGAAGGCCTTGGCGTCCTCGAGCTGCTTCTTCACGTCGGCGGGGATGAAGTCCGCGACCTTGACGAAGTCGTTCGCGCCCTCCTTGATCCCCCACTTGTTGACCTCGGTCTTCCAGGTCTTGCCGAGGACGTCGCCGATCGCCTTGTCGTAGTAGACGCCCCAGTTCAGGGCGCAGGACGCGAGGTGCGCCTTGGGGGCGAAGGCGCTCATGTCGCTGTCCCAGCCGAAGGCGTACTTGCCGGCCTTCTCGGCGGCCTGCAGCACGGCGGTCGAGTCGGTGTTCTGCAGCAGCACGTCCGCCCCCTGGTTCATGAGCGACTGGGCGGCCTCGGTCTCCTTGGGCGGATCGAACCAGCTGCTCACCCAGACCACCTTGGTCTTGACCTTCGGGTTCACGCTCTGGGCGCCCAGGGTGTAGGCGTTGATGTTGCGGAGCACCTCGGGGATGGGGAACGAGGCCACGAAGCCGAGGACGTTGGTCTTGGTCATCCGGCCCGCCACCACGCCGGCCAGGTAGGCGTCCTCGTAGAAGCGCCCCTCGTACACGCGCAGGTTCGGCCCGGTCTTGTAGCCCGTGGCGTGCTCGAAGTAGACGTCGGGGAAGTCCTTGGCCACCTTCTCCATCGCGTCGCCGTAGCCGAACGAGGTGGCGAAGATGATCTTGTTCCCCTGGGCCACCAGGTCGCGGATCACGCGCTCGGCGTCGGGCCCCTCGGGGACCTTCTCCACGAAGGTGGTCTTGATCTTGTCGCCGTACTTCGCCTCCACCGCCTTGCGGCCGAGGTCGTGGGCGTAGCTCCAGCCGGCGTCGCCCACCGGGCCGACGTAGATCCAGGCGGCCTTGAGCGGCTCGGGCTTGGGGGCGGGCGCCGGGGCGGCGGGCGCGGGGGCGGGGGCGGGCTGCTCCTTGCTGCAGCCGAACAGGCCCGCGACCGCGACGAGCGCGGCGGCGAGCACCAGGTTGTCGAGCAGCTTCTTCATGAACGGGCTCTCCTTGTTCCGAGATTCGGGCCTCGGTGAAGGGGGGACTATGGTCCACTCCAGGGGCGGTCACAAGCCTGGAAAGAACGGCTTGCCGAGCGAGCCGGGCATGTTGAGCCGGATCCAGGTGGGGTTGCGGGAGATGAGCACCAGCACGGCGATGGTGGCCAGGTAGGGAAGCATGCCCATGAACTCGTTGGGGAGCTGGACCCCGCGTCCCTGGAGGTGGAGCTGGAGCATGGTCACCCCGCCGAACAGGTAGGCGCCGAGCAGGACCCGGGCCGGCCGCCAGGTGGCGAAGACCGTGAGGGCGAGGGCGATCCAGCCCCGGCCGGCGGTCATGCCCTCCACCCAGAGCGGCGCGTAGACCACCGAGAGGTAGGCGCCCGAGACGCCGCAGAGGGCGCCCCCCGCCACCACCGCCGCCAGCCGGATCCGCCGCACCGGGTAGCCGAGGGCGTGGGCCGACTCCGGCGATTCGCCGATGGCCCGGAGCACCAGCCCGGCCCGGGTCCGGTAGAGGAACCAGGCGATCCCGACCGCGGCCAGGATCGCGAGGTAGACCATGGGGTGCTGGCGGAAGAGGGCCGTCCCGAGGAAGGGAAGGTCGCCGAGCCAGGGGAGGGCGTGGTCGGGCCGCTCGGCGAGCTTGCGCCCGACGTAGTCCACCCCGACGAAGGCGGAGAAGCCCCCGCCGAAGAGGCTCACCGCCAGCCCGGTGGCGTACTGGTTGGTGTTGAGCCAGATCACCAGCCAGCCGAAGGCCGCCGCCACCAGCCCGCCCGCCACCGCGCCGGCGGCGAAGGCGAGCCACTCGCCGCCGGTGTGGTAGGAGACGGCGAAGCCCGCCACCGCCGCCACCAGCATCATCCCCTCGGCGCCCAGGTTCAGCACCCCCACCTTCTCGTTCACGAGCAGCCCGAGCCCGGCGATCGCCAGGGGCGTTCCCGCGCTCAGGGTGGCGGCCAAGAGGAGGGCGAGCTCGTTCATCGGGTGGAGGTCCAGCGGGGCCGGTAGTGGATGAGCGTGTCGCAGGCGAGGAGGGCGAGGAGCAGCACCCCCTGGAAGACGCCGGTGAGCGCGGCGGGCAGGCCGACCCGGCTCTGCGCCAGCTCGCCCCCGATGAGGAACATGGAGAGCAGACCGCTCCCCAGCACGCAGCCGAGCGGGTGGAGCCGCCCGACGAAGGCCACGATGATGGCGGTGAACCCGTAGCCGGTGGAGACGTGGGGGGTGAGCTGACCCATGGGGCCGGCCGCCTCGAAGGCCCCGGCGATCCCGGCCAGCGCGCCCGAGGTGAGGAGCACCGTCCAGAGCGACGAGCGGGCCGAGAAGCCGGCGTAGCGCGCGGCCGCCGGCGCCGCCCCGCCCACCTGCAGCTGGAGCCCGCGGTAGGTGCGGAAGGTGAAGAGCCAGGCGGCGGCGGTGACGAGGAGCGCGAAGGGGAAGCCGGCGTGGAGCCGCATCCCCCGCGCCAGCCGCGGGACCGCGGTCGCCTCGGCGAAGCTCATGGTCTGGGGGAAGTTCCAGCCGTGCGGGTCCTTCCAGGGCCCGAACACCAGGTAGCTGAGCACCAGGTTGGCCACGTAGACCAGCATCAGGCTGACCAGGATCTCGCTGGCGTGGAACCGGTCGCGGAGGAGGGCCACGATCGCGGCCCAGGCGGCCCCGGCGGCGGCGCCCGCCAGGATCAGCAGCGGGAAGAAGGCCCAGCGCGAGATCGCCAGCTCGCCGGCGGTCACCCAGAGCGCCAGGCCGCCGCCGCCGATCGCCCCGAGGAGGAACTGCCCCTCGGCCCCGATGTTCCAGACGTTGGACCGGTAGCAGAGGGAGAGCCCGAGGGCGCAGAGGATCAGCGGGGTGGACTTGAGCCCGATCTCGGAGAGGGCCCGGGCGCCGCGGAGCGGCTCGACGAGGAAGACCGAGAGCCCCTGGACCGGATCCTTCCCCAGGGCGAGGAAGAGCAGGGCGGCGACCGCCACCGTGGCGAGGAGCGCCACCAGGGGGGAGAGCGCGCTCATCAGGCGCGAGGGGGCGGGGCGTGCCTCGAACCGGATCACGTCCCCTCCCCCGGCGAGCCGCGGGCCGCCCCGCCCTCGGCCTCGCTCCACAGCCCGCTCATCCACTGGCCGATCTGCTCCAGGGTGGCCGCCGGGGTGGCGACCGAGGGCGAGAGCCGCCCCTTCGCGATCACGTGCAGGCGATCGCTCACCTCGAAGAGCTCCTCCAGCTCCTCCGAGACCATGAGCACGGCGCAGCCGGCGTCCCGCAGGGCGAGGAGCTCCCCGCGGATCTGCGCCGCCGCCCCCACGTCCACGCCCCAGGTCGGCTGGGAGACCACCAGCACCCGGGGGGCGGCGTCGATCTCCCGGCCCACGATGTACTTCTGGAGGTTGCCCCCGGAGAGGCTCTTCGCCGGCGCCGCCGGGCCGGGGGCCTTCACCCGGAACCGCTCGATGATGCCGGCGGCCTGGGCGGTCAGCGCCCCCCGGTCGATCCAGCCCAGGGGACGGAGCGACTCCTCCCGGGTGAGGAGGAGGTTCTGCGCGAGCGAGAGGGTGGGGACGGCCCCCCGGCCGAGCCGCTCCTCGGGGACGAAGTGCAGGCCGAGGCGGCGGCGGGCCCGCGGCCCGCGCCGGCCGACCGGCCGGCCGAGGAGCTCCACCGCCCCGGCCTCCGCCCGCAGGTCCTCGCCCGAGAGCACCGAGAGCAGCTCCTGCTGCCCGTTCCCGGAAACCCCGGCGATGCCCA
>DATKAL010000421.1:0-10086 GCA_035498135.1 Anaeromyxobacter sp. | reverse complement strand
CACCGCGGGAGACCCAGGTGACCGGGCAATCGGGGCGCGGCAGCGGGACGCCTCGCCGCTCGCCCGCCGCCTCAGGGACGCGCGCTCCGGAAGCAGTGCCGGACGAAGCCGCAGCCCTCCGCCCGGCAGCGCCCCTCGTCGCGCCCGAGCCGCTCGGGGCGCCGGTCGCCGCCGCCGCGGGCCGCCTCGCGGGCCAGCCGCGGCGCGGCCTGCTCGAAGCGGGCGAGCTCGGCCGCCGCCGGCGTCAGGTCCACGGCGCGGTGGTCGCCGCGCAGGAACTGGAGCCGCGCCCGGACCCGCACGCCGGGGAAGGCGCGGGCGGCCGCGGCGGCGTAGGCGAGGAGCTGCAGGCGGTAGCGCTCGGCCGCCCCGGGGCGCGGCGTGGCGTACTTGTAGTCGACCACCGTCACCTCTCCCCGCCGCTCGCGCACCAGGGCGTCGATGGCGCCCACCAGGTAGGCGGCGCCGCTCCCGTCGCCCGGGCCGGGCTCGCCCACCCGGAGGAGGAACGGGACCTCGCGCGAGAGGCGCCCCTCCCGCGCCGCCAGCGCCAGCGCCCTGCCGCCCGGCGCGTCCGCGAAGCGCGCCACCTCGGCCAGGATCCGGCGCACCGCCGGGCTGGCGGGATCGTAGCCGCGCCGGGCCGCGGCGGCGGCGAGCTGGGCCCGCCGCTCGAGCGGGGGAGCGCCCAGGTCGGCCTCGGCGAGCATGGCGTGCGCGAGGGTGCCGCGCGCGGTGGCCCGCCCCGGGTCGTCGCCCGGCGGTACCCCGGTTGCGCCCTGCGGCTCGGGGATCCCGAGGACCGCCCCGAGGAAGTGGCGCCGGGGGCAGCGGGCGTACTCGGCGAGCGCGGTCACCGCCAGCCGCACCGCCGGGAGCGGCGGCGGCCCGGCCAGGCGCGGCGCGGCCGGCGCGGGGGCGGGCGGCGGCAGGGCGATCGGCCCGGCCGCGATCGCCGGGCCGGCGGCCGCGGAGGAGGCCTCCTCGAGCGGGACCCGCCTCACCAGCTCCGGGCGCCCGGCGAGCCCCGCCTCCACCAGCCCGCGCCAGGTCTCGGCACCGTTCGCCGCCTCGCCGGAGAGCACCAGGTGATCGCGGGCCCGGGTGAGCGCCACGTAGAGGAGCCGGCGCGACTCGGCCGCCGCGGCGCGCCGGTCCCCGGCGCGGGCGGCGCGGACGGCGGCGGTCTCGAGCACCTCCTCGCGGGCGGGGTCGACCAGCGCGGCGCAGAGCCGGCCGGCGCCGTCGAGGAGGGCCCGCCGGCCGTCGCCCCTGGGGCGGGCGCCGAGGTCCGGGACGAAGACCACCGGCCACTCGAGCCCCTTCGCCTGGTGGACGGAGAGGAGGGCCACCGCGTCGCCCGCCTCCAGCTCCGCCTCCGGCTCCCGGGGCGGCCGCGCGGCCATCGTCCGCAGGTGCCGGGCCAGCTCGGCTGGCCCGCTGCCGTCCTCGCCGAGGCGCGTCGCCAGGGCGAGCGCCTTCTCGAGGTTCACCGCCCGCCGCTCGCCGTCCGGGGCGGCGAGCAGGGCGGCGTCGAGGTCCAGCGCCTCGACGGCGCGGCGGAGCAGCTCGCCGGGCGGGACGCGATCCCGGACCGCCTCCAGCGCCCGCCAGGCGGCGAGGAACCGGTCGAGCCGCGCCGACTCCTCGGCCGGAGCGCCGGGCAGCTCGGCGGCGAGCGCCGCAGCGGGGAGCCGCGCCAGGCGCGGGAGCCCGGCCCGGGCGAGGACGAGGAGGGTGGCGTCGGAGATCGCGCACAGGGGCGAGCGGAGGAGCGCCGCCCAGGCCCCGGCGTCGCCGGGATCGGCGAGGGAGGCGAGGAGCTCCCCCAGGTCGCGCACCTCCGGCGCCTGGTAGAACCCGCCGCCGCGCGCCAGCCGGCTGGGGAGGCCCGCCTCCCGCAGCGCCCGCTCGTAGGGCGCGAGCTGGGTGAGGCGCCGGAAGAGGATCGCGACGTCGCCCGGCCGGGGGCACCTCGGGGCCCGGGCCCCGCGGTCGCGGACGGCGACCCCGGCCGCCCCCGACACGAGCGCCCGGATCCGCTCGGCGATCGCCCGGGCCTCCCGGGCGCGCCGCTCGGCCGCGCTCCCGCCCCCCGCGTCGACGAGCAGCTCGCAGGCCGGACGCCCTCCCTCGGGGAGCGTGGCCACCAGCCGGTCGCGCTCGCCGAAGACGACCTCGTCGTCCCGGGGGGGCCCGGGCTCGGGGCGGAAGGCCCGCGCCGAGACCTCGTTCACCAGCTCGAGCAGCGCCGGCGCGGAGCGGTGGTTCTCGGAGAGGTGCAGCACGCGGCCGGCCCCGCCCCCGAAGGCGCGGAGGAGCCGGGCAAAGACCGCCACGTCCGCCCCCCGGAACCGGTAGATGGACTGCTTCAGGTCCCCCACCGCCACCAGGACCGGCCCACCCCCGGCCCCGTCGTCCGGCGCCAGGCCGGCCGGGGCGAGGAGCGCGAACAGCTCCTGCTGGACCGGGTTCACGTCCTGGTACTCGTCGACGAGGAGGGCGCGGTAGCGCCCCCGCAGCTCGGCCCGGAGCGGAGCGTCGCGCCGGAGCAGGTCGCGGGCGCGCAGCAGGAGGTCGTCGAAGTCGACCGCCCGGGCGGCCGCCTTGCGCGCGGCATAGCGGCGCTCCGCGTCCTCCGCCAGCGCGGCCCACTCCGCCTTCTGGGGGCCGGCGAGCACCTCGGCGGCGAGGGGACCGAGCGCCTCCCCGCCCTCCGCCAGCCGGGCCCGAGCGTCGCGGAGCGCCTCCCCGTCCGCCTTGAGCGCCCGGCCGGCCCGCACCGCGTCGGCCACCGCCAGGAGCCGCGCCAGGCCGGGGGCAGAGAGCGGGCCGTCCCGGTCCTCGCGCTCGAGCCTCGACAGCGCCCGGCCGACCGCCTCCGCCATGGCCCGCGCCCCGGGGCTCACGGCCGCGCCGGCCGCCGAGCCGACCGCCGCCGCCGCCGCGAGCAAACGCTCCCGGGCCTCCCCGGCCGCCGCCTCGTCCCCCGGCGCGATCGATACCGGGCCACCGTCGCCGCGGGTGGCCCGCTCCCGAACCAGGGCCGCCAGGGCGGGCGCCAGGCCCCCCCGCCACCCCGGGCCGAGCACGGCCGCCAGGGCCCGGGCCGCCGGCCGCCCGGCGTCGAGCGCCGCCACCACCGCCGCCTGGGCGGCGCCGAGGAGCCAGGCCGAGGCCCGCTCCTCGTCGACGACGGAGAACTCCGGATCCAGCCCGGCCTCCGGGGCGTGCTCCCGCAGCAGCCGCCCGCAGAAGCCGTGGATGGTCCCGACCGCCATCCGGTCGAGCCCCTGGAGCCGGTCGAGCCAGGCCTGCCCGTCCGCGCTCCCGGCCGCCGCGCGGGCCCGCTCCGCCACCGCCGCCCGCAGGCGCTCCTCCAGCTCCTCGGCCGCCTTCTCGGTGAAGGTGATCGCGGCGAGCTCCCCGGGAGCGCAGGGGGTGCCGAGCGCGCTCCCCTCGAGGAGGCGGACGCAGAGCTCCACCAGGGCGGTGGTCTTGCCCGAGCCGGCCCCCGCGGAGACCGCGGTCGGGCCCTCGAGGGCGAAGAGCGCCCGCGCCGCCTCGCCGAAGACGACCGGCCGCCTCACGGCCCCCCCTCCACGGAGGCCTCGGCCGTCCCCTGGAACCGGCAGACCGCGCCGTGCGGGCAGTGCTCGCAGCCGCGGGAGGCGATGGGGAACTCGCCGGCCCGGATCCGGCGCACGGCCTGGACCACCGCGGCGGCGAAGGGGCGTGCCCCGGGGGAGGCCGCCGGGGCGGCGGCGGCCAGCACCGGATCGCCCGCCGCCAGGCCGACCGGCTCGAGCCGCTCGGCCCGGCGGAGGAGCGCGTAGGTCGCCTCGAGGTGCGAGCGCCCGGGGAAGGCCCGGGCCGCCGCCATGAGGTAGGCCGGGATCTGGAAGCTGGTCTCGCCGAAGGCCTCGGGCGAGAGCTCGCCCGCGTAGACCTCGCCGTTCCGCGCGTTCTTGTAGTCGACGACGCGCAGCCGGTCCGGCCCGGCGTCGATCCGGTCGATCCGGCCGCGCAGCAGCACCTCCTCGCCCTGCCAGGAGAGGGCGAGGGGCGGGGCGGGCGCGCCTCCGCCGAAGCGGTGCTCCACCGCCGCGGGCACGAGCGCGTCGGCGCCCTCCGCCTCGGCCCGGACCAGCCGCTCGACGCGTGCCAGGATCGCCTCCCGGCGCGGCGCCCAGGCGGCCGGGTCCCCCACCCGCCCCTCGCGCTCGAACCGGGCCAGCACCCCCTCCGCCGCCGCGCGCGCCTCGGCCAGGTCCTCCGCGCCGCCCGAGGGGGGCCAGGCGCGCCGCGCGATCCGCCCTCCCACGAACTGCTCCAGGATGGCGTGGAGGAGGCTCCCCTCGTCCCGCGGGTCGATGTCGAGGTCCGGCGCGGCGGCGTCGGGCAGGCGCGCCAGCACCCGGAGGAAGGCGCGGAACGGGCAGCGGGCGTAGAGCTCGAGCTGGGTGGGCGCCCACTCCTCGGGGAGCGCCGCGGCGAGCGCCGCCGCGCCCCCCTCCCCGATCCGCCCGGCGTGAGGGGCCGCCGCCCTCGCCAGCACCGCGCCTCCCCGCTCCACCTCGATCGCCCCGCGGCGGAGGGCGTCCCTGGCCCGGGCGGCGAGCGGGCTCCCCTCCAGCGCCGCGAGCGCCGCCGGCCCGAGGCGCGCGGCCGCCCGGAGCGCCGCCCGGGCGGTGCGGGCCGCTCCCAGCCCGGGCTCGGGCGGCGGCCCGGCGGGCGCCGCCAGCCCGGCGGCCGCCAGCGCGTCGGCGACGGCCGGGGCGAGCGGTCCGCCGCCGCCCGCCGGGCCGGGGGCCGGCCACGTGAAGGCGATCGCCTCGCGCCCCGCGGCGGCCGCGGAGAAGGCGCGGTGGAGCGCCTCGGCCCGGCGCGCGGCGGCCAGCGGCACGGCGGCCCGGCGGAGGAGGCGGTTCAGGGCGAGCCGCTCCGGCTCGCGCAGGAGCGGCTCGGGCGGCGGGGGCGCGGGGAAGGCGCCCAGGGCGCAGCCGGCCACCACCGCCGCCCGGACCGACAGCCCGGGGGCCTCGTCGAGCCCCCAGAGCTCGACCGCGCCCGCGGCCGGCTCGGCCGGAGGGGGAAGCGCCGCCCGCTCGATCGCCACGCCCAGCCGGGCGCGGAAGGCGTCCGGCGCCAGCCGCTCGCCGCCGCGCCCGAGCAGGGCCTGTGCCCGCACGACCTCCTCGGCCGCCTCCTCGAGCCGGGCCAGCGCGGCGAGGTCGGCCGCCGCCTGCTCCGGCTCCCCGCGGGCCGCCCGGCGGCGGAGCCCGGAGCGATCGAGGAAGGCGGCGAGGCGGGTGGCCTGCTCGCGGGCGGTGCCCGGGACGGCCAGCGGCCGGAGGGCCGCCGCGAGCCCCTCGAGCGCCTCGGCCGCCCGCACCAGGGACCGCCGCTCGCCGGAGGGCGCGCCCGCCCCGCGGCTCGCCGCCCGCCGGCGGAGCGCCGCGGCGGCGGGGAACCGGCCCTCGATCGCCCCGGCGCGATCGAGGAGCGGGCCCGGGGCGCCGAGCCCCGGGGGCGCCGGCCAGCCCGATCCCAGCAGCCGCTCGGCCGCCTGCCGCCCGACGGCGCCGGCGGACTCGAGGGCGGTGCGCACCGCGCGGACGAGGGGAAGCCCGTCCAGGCCGGGACCGCGCCCCGAGGCGAAGGGGATCCCGAGGGCGCCGAAGGCGCGGGCCAGGGCCGGGCCGGTGCGCCGGGGAGCGGGGACGACGACCGCCACCTCGCCCGGCGCGAACCCGGCCTCGAGCAGCTCGGCCACCGCCGCGGCGACCGCCGCCGGCTCTCCCTCCTCCCCCGCGCCGGCCCGGGCGAGGACCCGCCCCCCGGGGGAACGGGGCGGGGCGCGCCCTCCGGCGAAGGCGGCCAGGAGCGCGGCCGCCGCCCCCGCGCGCCCCTCGCCCTCGAGCCGGGGGAGGACCACCTCGAGCTCCCGCCGGGCGGCGAGCTCGTGGAGCCCCTCCAGGCGGCGGAGGAGCGGCTCCGCCGGCGACGACAGCTCGGGACGATCGGGGAAGAAGGGCACGTGGACCCGGGTGCGCGCCGTGCGGGCGACGAGGGCGGCGAGCAGGTCCCACTCGGCCGGCGCGAGGGCCACGATCCCGTCCACCACGAGGAGGTCGAGACCGGAGGTCTCGGGGGAGGAGGCCCCCCGGCGCGCGACCGCGGCGGCGGCGCGCGTCGCGCCGGCCCGGTCGTGGGCGTCGAGCGCGTCGAGCCGCGCCTCCCAGGCCTGGAGCGCATCGGCCAGCGCCCGGAGCCGCGCGGCCGGTGCCCCGCGGAGCTCCTCGGCGACCCGCCGGGCCTCCCCGGCGCTCACCTCCCCCCGGCGGAGCTCCGCGAGGGCGGCCGCCAGGGCGGCCGCGAGCCCGGAGCCCGGGGAGAGCCCGGCGAACGAGCCGCCCGCCGCCGCCCCCGCCTCGGCGGCCAGCAGCCGCTCGGCCAGGGGGGTGAGGATCGCGCGCCGGTCCCCGCCGGCGGCGAGCAAGCCGGGGAGGAGCCGGTCCAGGGTCGAGACCGCCGGCCCGAACAGCACCCCGCCCTGGGCGTCGCACAGCCGGCGCGCCGCGCGCGCCGCCGCGAGCGGCGTCGGGACCAGGCAGAGGGCGGCCACGGCGCGGAGGATACCGGGGGCGCCTGACGCGCCGCGGCCGGGCCGGGCGCGCGGCCGGGGTCACTCCTCCCGGTACACGGCCAGCGAGCCGTCGTTCTCCCAGACCTCGACCCGGGCGACGGTGACCCGCCCTCCCTCCCGCTCGGCGAGGAGGCGCGACGTCTCCGCGTAGAAGAAGCGGGCGAGGAGCTCGGCGGTGGTGTTCACCTCGTCGAAGGGGGGGACCTCGTTCACGTTCCGGTGGTCGAAGCGCGCCCCGACCTCGGCCACCAGCCTCTGCAGGTCGGCGAAGTCGATCACCATCCCGATCCGGTCGAGCTGCGAGGCGCGGGCGTGCACCCGCACCCGCCAGTTGTGGCCGTGGAGCCGCTCGCACTTGCCGCCGTGGAGGCGGATCTGGTGCGCGGCGCTGAAGACGAAGTCCTTGGAGATCTCGAAGACGGGGCTGCCCATGAGCGGGCGTATATACCCGACCCGGCGCCGGAGCGCACCGACGCGGGGCGGCGAGCGAAGGCCGCCACCCGGGCGGGCGTCAGGGCGCGGCGGCGAGGAGGGCGCGCACCGCCGCGGCCGGATCCGGCCCGGCCAGCCAGGCCCGGATCGCCGCCACCCCGGCAGCGCCGGCGGCGATGGCGGCGGGGGCGTTCTCCGCGTCGATCCCGCCGAGGGCCACCAGGGGGAGGCCGAGCGCCGCCGCCCCCCGCAGCGCCTCGAGCCCGACCGGCACCCCGTACCGCCGCTTGGAGGGCGTGTCGTGGACCGGGCCGAAGGTGGCGAAGCTCGCGCCCCCGTCGCGGGCGCGCCGCACGTCCTCCGCGCCGTGGCAGGAGACGCCGACGAGGGCCCCCGGACCGAGGAGCCGCCGGGCGTCGGCCGGGGACACGCCGGCCGAGGGGAGGTGGACGCCGTCCGCCCCGGCCGCCAGGGCGACGTCGAGCCGATCGTTCACCAGCAGCGCCTGTCCGGCGGCGTGGCACACCGCGCGGAGCCGGCGCGCCAGGGCGAGGAGCTCGCCGCCGGGGAGGTCCTTCTCGCGGAGGTGGAGCGCCACCGACCCGGGCGGGAGGCCCTGCAACGCAGCCTCCGCCCGTCCCCCCAGATCGCCTGCCAGGGTGCGGTCCGTGATCAGGTGGACAACCGGGACGCCGCTCCGTAATCTCGCCATCCGACCGACGATCCTGCGCGAGGAGTGGCACCGTGTCGAGCGAGCTCCAGGGTTTCCTCGCCTTCCTCGAGGACCAGAAGGCGAGGCAGGCCCGGCACTTCCCCACCGTCAAGTACGACAAGGTGCTCTCGTTCATGGGGACGACGAGCCTCGCGGGGACCTTCAACGCCGTCACGGTGAACCGGGTGCAGAAGCTGGAGCCGGGGCCGACCGGCCGCGAGCTCCGGATCACGCTCGCCGGCCCGCTCGCCCGCCGCCTCGGCCGCGGGGAGTGCGCCACGGTGCACCTAACGCGCGTCGAGCAGTACCAGGGGTTCCAGATCAAGACCCGGCCCCTGGCCCTGAACGTGGTCGAGTCCGACCTCGTCGAGGACACGCCCGCCGGGATGGTGGTGAAGGGGACCTCGATCTTCACGGTCCACCACAGCCCCTACACGCTCAAGTTCTTCGAGAACGTCCCCTTCGACGAGCTGATCGAGATCGTGGGTCAGGTGAGGTACGCCCTGGTGGGCGTGGGGGAGACCGCGAACCTCTCCCCGCGGTTCATCTTCCACCACGAGCTGAAGAACGGGCGGCTGGTGCTCTACCACGGTGACGGTCTCGCCCTGAAGACCTACATGAACCTGAAGTCGAACCGGAACGAGAGCCGCGTGGTGGTGGACCTCGACTCCTTCCGCGGGTACGTGGCCCGCGGCGTGGTGGAGGAGTTCGCCCCCCACCAGCACCCGGAGGCCTACGACAGGATCTGCCGCGGCTTCACCGCCGGCAGCTGGGGCCGCCCTTCGCGCGTGTTCCGGCACACGGTCGACGAGGTCGTGCCGCTCGAGCCGATCGGCTAGAGCGCATCCCATCGGATGCACTCTGGCCGGCCGTGCGGCCGCTACGATCCGATGAGGCCGGTCATCGGCGAGGAGGCCGAGGCGTGCAGCTTCATGGGGATGCGGCCGGCCAGGTAGGCCTTCCGCCCCGCCTCGACCCCGGCCCGCATCGCCTCGGCCATCAGGACCGGCTCCCTCGCCCCGGCGATGGCGGTATTCATGAGCACCGCCACCGCCCCGAGCTCCATCGCCAGGGCGGCGTCGCTGGCCGTCCCCACCCCGGCGTCGACCAGGACCGGGACCTTCACGGTCTCCATGATGATCCGGAGGTTGTAGGGGTTGCGGATCCCGAGCCCCGAGCCGATCGGCGCCCCGAGCGGCATGACCGCGGCGCAGCCCGCGTCCTCGAGCTTCTTCGCGGTGACCGGGTCGTCGTTGGTGTAGGGCAGGACCGTGAAGCCCTCCTTCACCAGCGTCCGGGCGGCCGCCACCAGCCCCTCCACGTCCGGAAAGAGGGTGCGCTGGTCGCCGATCACCTCGAGCTTCACCAGGTCGCCCATCTCCAGCTCGCGGCCCAGGCGCGCGGTGCGGACCGCCTCGTCGGCGGTGAAGCAGGCGGCGGTGTTGGGGAGGAGCCGCATGCCCTCGGGGATCCACTCGAGGAGCGACTCCGGTCCCTTCTTGGAGAGGTCGAGGCGGCGGACCGCCACCGTGACCAGCTCGGAGCCCGAGGCGACCAGCGCCTTCTGCATGGTGGGGAAGTCCGGGTACTTCCCGGTCCCGACCAGGAGCCGGCTCTTGAACGCGTGCTTCCCGATGGTCCAGCCGTCGGACATGGCTACCCTCCTCCGACGAAGGCGACGATCTCGACCGAGTCCCCGGGGCCGATCCGCTGCTCCGGGTAGCGATCCTTGGTCACCACGGCGTCGTTCACCTCCACCGCCACCCGTGGCGCCTTCACCCCCAGGTGCGCGAGGAGGGCGGCGACCGTCATCCCCTCCGGGATCTCCCGGAGCTCTCCGTTGAGCCTGACCTGCATGGTGGCCCATCTAGCAACGGCGCTCGTCCGACGTCAAACGGGGCCTCCGCCAGGCTAGGATCCCTCCGTGGACGCTCCTCGCGACCTCTCCATCCGCCCCCTCGGCATGGCCGAGGTCATCGACCGCGCGGTGGCCCTCAGCGTCCGCCACTTCCGCCCCCTCTTCCTCGCCATGCTGGTGCTCCAGGCGCCGGCCCTGGCGCTCGCCCGGGTGCAATCGGCCCGGGCGGCGGCGGTGGTGGCGGCGCTGGGCGACCCGGCCAGGGCGGCCGCGCTCCTCGCGGAGATGGGGCCGGGCTTCGCCCTGCTGCTGGCGGCGCTGCTCCTCCTCCAGCTCGCGGCGACGGCGGCGGCCGCCGCCATCGTCGCCCCCTCGCTCGATCCCCGGCCGGGGGGCGAGGGGCCAGGCGCCGGCCGGCGCGCCGTGGCGGCGGCG
>DATKAL010000420.1:0-7712 GCA_035498135.1 Anaeromyxobacter sp. | reverse complement strand
CCCGGTGGTCACGGCGGCGTGGCGCACCTTGGCGGTGACCACCTGGTTCTTGATGCCGACGTGGCACTTGGTGCAGACGAGGACCATCTCCTCGGCGAGGAGGGCCGGCTCGGTGGAGTTGTGCGGGTTGTGACAGTCGGTGCAGGCCTCCTTGGCCGGCACGTGCTGATACTTGCGCGTCATGACGTCCCGGACGTCGTCGTGGCACTCGAAGCACTGCTCGTTGATGCTCTTGTGCCGGATGGGGCCGGGGTTCTTCGCGTCGTTGTTCTGGTGGCACACGCCGCAGTCGCCGCCCTGGAAGGGCGCGTGCGAGAACTTGGCCTGCTCGCGCGGCAGCGGCTTCACGGCCGCGCCGCGTCGGATCCCGGCCTTGCGGACCTCGGTCTTGAGCGGTGCGGCAGCCGCACGACCGGCTGCGAGGAGTGCCACTCCGAGGAGAAGTCCCGAGAGGATCGTCCGCCGCATGGTCATTCCCATTCCCACTTCGAGGGGCCAGTGTCGCGGGCCCAACCCCCTCCGGTTGGACCCTCGTCGGGCCGTGATCTTCCTCGACAGCGTCGAGGGCTCACCTTGATCTACCCCAATTTGGTCCAGAAAAGAATGCTTTGGCTCCCGCGGGGTTGCGCTGTTTCGCGCATCTGACCGACGGTTCAGGTGTGGAAGAGGAGGAGCTTCTTGTTCCGGGCGTTGTGCGGGCTGTGACAGGCGGTGCAGGCCTTGGAGTCGGTGGCGGGGTGGACCGAGCGATCCATCTTCACGCGCGCCTTCCCCTTGAACTCGTCGTGGCAGCCGAAGCAGGTGTCGTTGGTGATCGACGCCGGCCCGGGATCGCGGGGGTCCTTCCGCGCGTGGCAGGTGTCGCAGGCGCCCATCTCGTACGGGCTGTGGGAGGAGACGGCCTGGTCCTTGGGGAGCGGCGCCAGGCGCGGATCGGCGGCCTGGGCCGAGGCGGCCGCCAGGGACGCGGCCAGGGCGACGGTGACGAGGCGGATCGGCGAGAGCATTCCGTGGTTCCCCCTGCGAGCGGACGGCGCGCCGCGATCGTCCTGCTGCGCGTCTGCTCGATCCTTTACACCGAAGGGCCGGATCCCGTCGATGTCGCGACCTCCCGCAGATCTCCCCACCCCGGGGACGAAAACTTGCCTCCGCCCAGAGGCGGGGCATCCTGCATCCTCGGGTGATAGCGCCCGGAAGCGGCCGGAGGCGGGGGCGGTCCGGGCAGGGCGGGAGCGGCGGTGGCGCGGGGTCCGAACCGGCGTCGGGTGGACAGGGTACCGGGCGAGCGGCGGCGAAAGGCCGCCCGGGCGGTGGCGCTCGCCCTCCCCACCGTGGCCGCGGTGGCCGGGCTCGCCGGCGCCCTCTTCCTCCTCTGGCGGTACGGGATCGCCGGCGACCTCCTGCGCATCGAGCGGATCCAGCTCGAGGGGCTGGCGCGCGCCACCCCCGAGGAGCTGCTGGAGCTCTCCCCGGCGCAGCGGGGCGACCACCTCCTCTTCGTGGATCCCGACGCGGTCGAGGCCGCCCTGCGGCGCCACCCCTGGGTGGCGGCCGCCGAGGTCCGGCGCCGCTTCCCGCGCACGCTCGAGGTGAAGATCACCGAGCGCCGCCCGGCCGCCCTGGTGGATCTGGGCGGCCTCTACCTGATCGACGACCGCGGCGAGGTGTTCAAGCGCGCCGCCCCCGGCGACGGCCTCGACCTCCCGGTGGTGACCGGGATCGAGCGCGAGGCCTGGGTGGAGCGGCGGGAGGAGCTCGAGCCGCTGCTCACCGCCGCCCTGGCCCTGCTCGCCCGCTGGAGCGCGCGCGGGCTCGACGGCCGGGCGAGCGTCTCCGAGCTGCACGTCGATCCGGACTACGGGACCACGCTCTGGACCGGGGACGGGATGGAGGTGCGGCTCGGGCAGGGCGACATCGAGGAGAAGCTGACGCGGCTGGAGCGCGTCCTCTCGGCGCTCGACGCCGACGGGCAGCGCGCCGAGGTGCTCCACCTCGACAACCGGCGGCACCCGGACTGGGTGGCCGTTCGGCTGGCGGGGCGGGTGGGTGGTCCGGACTGGCGCTCGGCGCCGGCCCGGTAGGTGAAGGGCGGGACAGCAAGGGTCCGAGAGGGCCCCCGTGGGGCGAAAGCGCGAGCGCGCGGACACGCCCGGAGGTGGTGGACATGGCGAGGAGCGGCGACATCCTGGTCGGGCTGGACATCGGCACGACCAAGATCTGCGCCATCGTCGGCGAGGTGACCGACGAGGGCGCGATCGACATCATCGGCATCGGCTCGCATCCGTCGAAGGGGCTGCGCAAGGGGGTGGTGGTCAACATCGACGCCACGGTCGCCTCGATCAAGCGCGCCATCGAGGAGGCCGAGCACATGGCGGGGTGCGAGATCACCACCGTCTACACGGGGATCGCCGGCGGGCACATCAAGGCCTTCCCCTCGCACGGCGTGGTGGCGGTGAAGGACAAGGAGGTCCGGCAGCAGGACGTCGACCGGGTCATCGATCAGGCCAAGGCGGTGGCCATCCCGCTCGACCGGGAGGTGATCCACGTCCTCCCGCAGGAGTTCGTGGTCGACGACCAGGACGGGGTGAAGGAGCCGGTGGGGATGAGCGGGGTCCGGCTCGAGGCCAAGGCCCTGATCGTCACCGGGGCGGTCTCCTCGGCGCAGAACATCGTGAAGTGCGCGCAGCGGACCGGCCTGAACGTGGCCGACATCGTGCTCCAGCCGCTGGCCTCCTCGCTCGCCACCCTCTCCGAGGACGAGAAGGAGCTGGGGGTCTGCCTGGTCGACGTCGGGGGCGGGACCACCGACATCGCCATCTTCCACAACGGCGCCATCCAGCACACCGCGGTGATCTCGCTGGGCGGCAACCACCTCACCAACGACGTGGCGGTGGGGCTGCGCACCCCCACCCACGAGGCGGAGCGGATCAAGAAGCAGTACGGCTGCGCGATGGCCTCGATGGTGGACAAGTCGGAGACCATCGAGGTGCCGAGCGTGGGCGGCGGCCAGGCCCGCGTCCTCTCCCGCCACATCCTGGCGGAGATCGTCGAGCCCCGGGTGGAGGAGATCTTCATGCTCGTCCAGCACGAGATCCAGAAGTGCGGGATGGAGGAGATCCTCGCCTCGGGCGTGGTGATCACCGGCGGCTCCACCCTCCTCTCCGGGATGCCGGAGATGGCCGAGGAGGTGCTGGGCGTGCCGGTCCGGCGCGGCCTGCCCCGGGGCATCGGCGGCCTGGTGGACGTGGTGAAGAGCCCGATGTACGCGACCGCGGTCGGCCTGGTCCTCTACGGGGCGCAGCAGCAGGACGAGAGTCCCTACTTCAAGATCCGCGACGAGAACGTCTACCGGAAGGTGAAGGTCCGGATGAAGGAGTGGCTGGGCCAGATCTTCTAGCCGCCGGGGGACGCCATGATCGAGTACACGGACAGGCAGGATACGGCCAAGATCAAGGTGATCGGGGTCGGCGGGGGTGGCGGCAACGCCATCAACACCATGGTGGCGGGGCGGCTCGAGGGGGTCGAGTTCATCGCCGCCAACACCGACGTCCAGGCGCTCGCCGCCAACCGGGCCGGGGTCAAGCTCCAGCTCGGCAAGTCGGCCTCGCGCGGGCTGGGCGCCGGCGCCAACCCGGAGGTGGGGCGGACCGCGGCGCTGGAGGAGCGGGAGGCGATCGCCGCCGCCCTGGAGGGCGCCGACATGGTCTTCGTCACCGCCGGCATGGGCGGCGGGACCGGGACCGGCGGCGCCCCGGTGGTGGCCGACATCGCCAAGGCCACCGGCGCCCTCACCGTCGGCGTGGTCACCAAGCCCTTCCTCTTCGAGGGGAACAAGCGGCGGAAGCAGGCCGAGATCGGGCTGGCCGAGCTGGCCGCCGCGGTGGACACGCTGATCGTGATCCCCAACCAGCGCCTCCTCTCGGTGGCCGGGGAGAGCATGTCCCTCGCCGACGCCTTCAAGCGCGCCGACGAGGTGCTGCTCAACGCCGTCCAGGGCATCTCCGACCTCATCACCGTGCACGGCATCGTCAACGTCGACTTCGCCGACGTCCGGACCATCATGAGCGGCCAGGGGATGGCGCTCATGGGGACGGGGCGCTCCTCCGGCGAGCGGCGGGCGATGGAGGCGATGCAGGGGGCGATCAGCTCCCCGCTCCTCGAGGACGTCACCCTGGACGGCGCCACCGGGCTCCTGGTGAACATCACCGGCGGCCCGAACCTCACCCTCCACGAGGTGAACGAGGCGGTCTCGATGGCCCAGTCGGCCGCCGACGCCGACGCCAACATCATCTTCGGCTCGGTGATCGACGAGCGGCTCGGGGACGAGGTGAAGATCACCGTCATCGCCACCGGCTTCCAGCCGGCCGGCGAGCGGGGCCGCGCCCTCCCCCGCGCCCCGGCGCCGGCGGAGGCCAAGCGCGAGGCGCAGGTCCGCCAGGTCCCGCCCCCGCTCCCCGCGGAGGCCAAGCCCCGGGAGCCCGTCCGCCTCCAGCCGGTGGTGGCCGCGCCCGCCCCCGCCGCCCGGGCCCCGGTGTCGGTCCGCCGCGAGCCCCCGGTCTACAAGCCGGGCGACGAGGACCAGTACGACATCCCGGCCTTCCTGCGCCGGGGCGCCGGGCCGCCGCGGGAGTAGGGGGCGATCGGCCCGTCGCGCCGCGCTCCGGGCTCGCCCACCGGAGCGCGGGCCGCCGCGGGGCGCCCCCGACCGCGCCGCGTCCTCAGCCGCGCGCGAGCCGGGGGACGAGGTACCGGATCGACGTGTCGTACCGGTAGTTGATCCCCATGTGGGAGTCCTCGAACTCCTCGTGGCGGACGTCGACCCCGCCGGCGCGGAGGGTCTCGGCCACCATCCTGGCCCCCCAGCGCAGGTTGAACTCGTCCCGCGTGCCGCAGTCGAGGTAGACGGTCGCGAGGCGCCGGTAGGCGTCGAGCGCCGCCGGGACGAAGCGGACCGGATCCTCGGCCAGCCAGCGGCGCCAGACCGCCTCGTCGAGCCGCCCGGCCGGGAGCGTGAACGGGAGGACGAAGCCTCCGGGGGCGGAGGGGTCGGGCGAGTAGTGGGCCGCCATCGCCACCGCGTTCAGGGCGGGGTGATCGCTCCCCTGGAGCTTGGTGGCGCGGGCCCGGGCCTTGAGGTCCGCGAGCCAGGCCGCGGGGGAGGCCGCCCCGAGGAGCGCCGCCGCGGCCTTGGGGAGGTCGGGGAGGTAGCAGTACTCGAAGCAGGCGTCCCCGGCGTGGCAGGCGAGGTGGGCGAAGACGTCGGGGCGGTCGCGCCCCATCCTGAGGGCGCCGTAGCCGCCCGAGCTCTTCCCCACCACCGCGCGGGCCTCGCGCCGGGGGAGGGTCCCGAGGCGGGCCTCGACCAGCCCCACCACGTCCTCGGCCACGTAGTCCTGGTAGCGCCCCACCGCCGGCGCGTTGAACCACTGCGTCCCGCCCACGCCGGTCTCGCCGTCCGGGAAGACGGCCACGAAGGGCGGGACCTCGCCCGCGGCCACCAGGGCGTCCAGCCGCTCCGGGACGGTGGGCTGGAAGAGGCTCGGGCTCACCCAGCCGCGGCCGCTCCCGGAGAAGCCGTGCAGGAAGTAGACGGCGGGCAGCGGCTCCCGGCCGTGGCCGGGCGGGAGCCAGGCGAGGAGCGGGCGCCGGGCGGGATCGCCGAGCGGGTTCCCGGCCAGCGCGGGGGAGTCGAGCTCGAGCTCGACCAGTCGGCCCTGCATGCGTGCCTCCTGGTGGCGGTGGTGGAGGGAGGGCTACCGCGGGCCGGGCGGCCCCGCAAGCGCGCCCTCCGGCGCCGAGAAGCGAGACGGCCGCCCCGGGGGGCGGCCGCCGTCGCGCTCCGCTGGCAGGCGCGGCTAGATCGAGAAGTTGCCGCGGACGCCGATGGTGAACCAGCTGTGGTTGGTCTTCCCGGGGGTGCCGATCAGGTCCCTGACGCCCGAGAGGCTCGAGTACTGGCCGAGGCTGTACTGGACGTACGGCCCGAGCCCGAAGGTCGGGATGGAGAGGACGTCCGCCCCCGCCTGCAGGTTGAAGTACTCCCAGCCGCTGAAGGTGGCCGACAGGCCCTGGCCGCCCAGCAGGGGAACGCCGCTCGCCTTGAAGTGCGTCTGCTCGTACCCGGTCCCGATGCCCACCCAAGGCGCGAGGATCGGCAGGGGGAGGGCGAAGAGGGCCTGGACGCCGAACCGGATGTCGGTCGGATCGCTGCAGCTCGAGGCGCCGGTGCAGAGGCTCTTGATGAGCGACCCCTTCTGGCCGAAGCCATAGCTGCCGTAGGCCCCGAGGGTCAGGCCGGGCATGACCTTGAAGCCGACGTCGACCTGGATCGGCACCTGGGTGCTGATGGCGTCGGCCAGGCTGGTGCCCTGGAAGGCGTCGCCGCTCGCCCAGGCGTATCCGACCCTCGCCCCCAGCTGGAACTGCGCCCTCGACGCGGCCGGCACGGCCAGCGCCACCACGGCAACCGCGGCCAACACGAGCTTTCGCATCTTGTGTCTCTCCTCTCGACGGTTCGTCCACGGCGCCACCGAGCGGGTGCCGCGGGTCCCGGGAGCTTCCGACGGGACGGGGCGGGATGCAACCGCGAACTTGCGCATCTTCCGTCGCTCCTTGTCTGGGGTTGTTGGTGCAGCCGAGACTGAGGGAGCGACAGTTGGAAGGCAAGCTTCTATTCACTCCGAGACGGAAGCGGCATCGCACCGGCACGCCCGGCTTGCTGTCGATCAAGCGCGGGCTCACGCCGAAGGAGCAGGGCCGTCCGACCCGCCAGGCTCAGCGCCCGCGGGCGAGCACGAGGCCGCAGCGGGCGGTCAGCTGGCTGGTGCGGGCGAGGAGCCCCTGCGCCTCCTCGTAGAGCGCGGCCGCGTCGCCGCCCCCGGGGGCCTCGGGGAGCTCGCCGATCCGGGCGAGCAGGTCGCCCACCCGGAGCAGGTGCTGGTGCGCGAGGAGCAGATCGCGCCCGAGCCGCGCCCCCTGGCGCGTGTAGATGAGCCCGCTCTGGAAGAGGCGGGAGAGGGCCTTGCGGTTCACCTCGTCCACCGCGTGGCAGCGCACCTGGAACTCGCGCAGCCGGCGTGCGTCCCGCGCCTCGGCGAGGTCCACGACGGCCGACACGGGCCGCGGCTTCCGCGGTCGGGGGGACGGATGGCTCATCCGGGCCGGAATCGTAGGAAGGGCGAGCGCGGCGGTCAACGGCCCGGGACGCTTGACATGTCCCGCCCGAGCCGATCGGCACGCCGCGTCGCGGGAGGCGAGGCGGCGCCCGCGCCCGGCGGCGCTCGCCCCGCTACGCCAGCGCCCGGGCGGCGAGCTCGCTCACCTTCTCGAGCGCCTTCTCCAGCCCGGCCGGATCGGCGCCGCCGGCCTGCGCCAGGTCGGGCTTGCCGCCGCCCGAGCCGGAGACGAGCTTGGCCGCCTCCTTCACCAGGTCGCCCGCCTTCACCTTGCCGGTGAGGTCGCGGGTCACGGCCACGAGCAGGATCGCCTTCCCGTCCTGCTCGGCGCCGAGCGCCACCACCCCGCGGCCGAGCCGGTCGCGCAGCTTGTCGGCCAGCTCGCGGAGGCTCTTCCCGTCGCCCTGGACGCGGACCGCCAGCACCTTGGCGTCGCCCACCACCCGGGCCTGCGCCGCCAGGTCGCCCGACTGGGCGGCGGCCAGCTTCGAGCCCGCCTCCTCGAGCGCCTTCTCCAGCTCCTTCACCCGCCGCTGG
>DATKAL010000419.1:0-11490 GCA_035498135.1 Anaeromyxobacter sp. | reverse complement strand
CTGGCCTCGCGGCTCACCCGGCGAGCGCCAGCGCGTTCCCCCCGCCGGACCAGGGGCGGGCGCGCCGGGCGGGCCGCCCGCGCCGGGCGAGCCGCTCCACCGCGCCGGCGCCCTCCACTCCGCTCGCGTCGATGACCGCGTCGGCGCCGGCCGCCACCAGGCGTGCCCGGGTCCGCGCGTCCGGCGCGCTCGCCGCGACCGCGATGGGCAGCTCGCGCTCGCCGCCGGCGAGCCGCACGAGCCGGAGGAACGACCAGGCGTCGCGGCCGTCGAGCCGCAGGTCGAGGACGAGCACGTCGAGGGAGAGGAGGTCGTCGAGCAGCGCGGCGAGCCCGCTCTCGCCGTCGGGGCAGCTCCGGACCTCGAGCCCGCGCCCGGCGAGCGCGCGCTCGAGCCCGGCGCGCTGCGCGGCGTCGGAGGAGAGGAGGAGCGCCCTGCGTCCCGGCTGGCTCTGGCTCGTGGCGGTCATGCCCGGGTGACGCCGCGCCGGCCGGGCCGATTCAACCGGGATCGCGGTGTGCCTGCGGGGCACGGAGCGCGGCGGGAAATCCCGAGCGCGCTCGCCGGGACCGTGCCGCGGAGGCACACGGGGCGTGGAGGTGGGGCACGGGGTCAGCCGACCACCGCGTGGCTCGCCGCCGCCGCGAACCGGCGCAGCTCGGGGAGTGGCAGCGCCCCGGAGACCCGCTCCACCTCGCGACCGTCGCGGAAGGCGGTCAGCGTGGGGATGGCCTGGATCCCGAAGCGCGCCGCCGCGTCGGGGTGGGCCTCGGTGTCGAGCTTCATCACCAGGAGGCGCCCCGCCTCGTCGCGCGCGAACCGGTCGAGCACCGGGGCGAAGGCCCGGCACGGGCCACACCAGGGGGCCCAGAAGTCGACGAGCACCGGCACCGGCGAGGAGGCCACCGCCCGCTCGAGCCCGGCGAGGTCCACCTCCGCCGGCGCGCCGGAGACCTCCAGGTCGGCCTTGCACCTCCCGCAGACCGGCTCGCGGCCCGGGGCGAGGACGGCGACCCGGTTCATGGCACCACAGGCGTGGCAGCGGAAGACGAGGGGGGCGGGCATCGAGGCTCCAGGTGGTGCGCGGCGCGCGATGGCAGCGCCGCGGGTGCTCGATCGATAACGCATCCCGGGGCGCTGGCAAGCGGCGGCGGGGACCCCTCGCGGCGATACCCGGCCGGTGGTACACGAGGCTCCGCGGCGGACGGCGCCGATCCGGGAGGACCCGACGGAAGCGAAGGTCGCCAAGCTGGCCCTGGTGAAGGGGCTCCACACCGCGGTGTGGGCCTTCTTCGCCGGGTGCATCGTCGCCCTGCCGGCGGTGGCCCTCGCCGGCGAGCTCCGGCTCGCCGCCTGGCTCGCCGGAGCGGTCCTGGTCGAGGTGGCGGTCCTGGCCGCCAACCGCTGGCGTTGCCCGCTCACCGGGATCGCCGCGCGGTACACCGACGACCGCGGGGACAGCTTCGACGTCTACCTGCCGCGCTGGCTGGCCCGGTACAACAAGCAGGTCTTCGGGACCCTCTTCGTGGCGGGCGGGCTGGTCACGCTCTGGGCCTGGCTGCGATGACGGGCGGCGCTCCATGACCTGGCCTCACGCCCTCCGCTCGCTCCGCAAGCGCGACCTCCGGCTCTTCTTCGCGGGTCAGACGGTCTCGCTCGCCGGCACCTGGATGCAGTCCGTCGCCCAGTCCTGGCTGATCTGGCGGCTCACCCGGTCCTCCGGGGCGCTCGGGCTCGTCGCCTTCCTCGGGTCGGTGCCGGTCTTCCTCTTCGGGGTCTGGGCCGGGTCCCTCGCGGACCGGTTCCCCCGGCGCCGGATGGTCCTCGCCACCCAGACCAACGCCATCGTCCAGGCGACCCTCCTCGCGGTGCTCACCCTGGGCGGCTGGGTCCGCCCCTGGCACGTGATCGTCCTCGCCGCGATGCTGGGGATGACCTACGCCTTCGAGATCCCCGCCCGCCAGGCGCTCCTCGCCGACATCGCCGGCGAGGACATGCCGAACGCCATCGCCCTCAACTCCTCGATCGTGAACGCGGCCCGGGCCATCGGCCCGGCCCTGGCCGGCGCCCTGGTGGCGGCGCTGGGCGAGGGGATCTGCTTCGCGCTCAACGCCGTCTCCTTCGCCGGCACCTACTACGCGCTCCTGGTGATGCGGCCGCCGCCCCAGCCCACCTCGCACCTCGGCCACCGGGCGCACCTCCTCGAGGGGCTCGCCTACGCCGGCCGGACCTCGCACGTTCGCGCCCTCCTCGGGCTGCTCGCCGTCTCGAGCTTCTTCGCCATGCCGTACCAGGCCCTCCTGCCGATGCTCTCCTCGGAGCAGCTCCACGGCGACGCCCGGCTCTACGGCCTCCTCCTCGGCTGCGCCGGGGTGGGGGCGCTGGTGGGCGCGATCCGGCTGCTGGTCCGCACCGGGCTGCGCGGGCTCGGGCGGATCGTCGGGCTCGGCGCCACGCTCCTCGGGGCGGGGGTGATGGTCCTCTCCCTCTCGCGCGACCCGCTCCTCTCCGCCGCCGCCCTGCTCGTCACCGGCTACGGCTTCATCACGCAGATGGCCGGGACCATGACCCTGCTCCAGGGGCTCGCCCCCGCCGACCTCCGCGGGCGGGTGATGGGGCTCTTCTCCACGCTCTTCGTGGGGACCACGCCCTTCGGCGCGCTCGTCGCCGGCCTGGCGGCGGGCAGGCTGGGCGCGCCCCACACCCTCGCCACCGGCGGGGCGATGGTGCTCCTGGCGAGCGGGGTCTTCCACCTCGCCCTGCCGCGGCTCCGCCGGGTGGTGCTGGCGGAGCACCCGACCCTCTTCCCGCCCGCGCCCCAGTAGACCGAGGCGCCGGCATGCGGCGCGTTGACGGCTGCGCCCGCGCCGGGCTACCACGGGACCCGTGGACGTCCCCCGCTCCCCGCCCGCGCCCTGGGTCGTCTTCTCCGCGGTCGCGGTGGGGACGTTCATGGCCACCCTCGACGGCAACATCGTCGCCGTGGCGCTCCCCACCGTGGGGCGCGAGCTCGGCGTCCCCATCGCCCGGCTCGAGTGGATCGTGAACGCCTACCTGCTCGCGATCAGCGCCAGCCTCCTCGCCCAGGGGCGGCTCGGCGACCTGCTCGGCCACCGGGCGGTCTTCGCCGGCGGGATGGCGATCTTCACCGCCGGCTCGATCCTCTGCGGCGCCGCCCCCGGCTACGCCGGCCTCGTGGCGGCCCGCGTGTTCCAGGCGCTGGGGGCGAGCGCCATGATGGCGATCGCCCCGGCCGCGGTGACCGCCGCCTTCCCGCCCGAGCGGCGCGGGCGGGCCCTGGGCGGGATGGGGTCGGTGGTGGCCCTCGGGCTCACGGCCGGCCCGCCCCTGGGCGGCCTGCTCGTCGCCCACCTCTCCTGGCGCTGGGTCTTCTACGTGAACGTGCCGGTGGGGATCGCGGGGGCGATCTGGGCCCGGCGGATCCTGCCCCCTCGCCGCCCCGGCCCCCGGGCGGCCTTCGACCTGCCGGGCGCGGTCCTGCTCGCCGCCGCCCTGGCGGCCGCCCTGGTGGCGCTCGATCGGATCGCCCACCCCTCGCCCCCCGACATGGCCTGGGTGGCCGCCGCCGGCGTCCTCGCCGCCGCCCTCGCCCTGCGGGAGCGCCGCACCGCCTCGCCCCTCGTCGACGGGACGCTCTTCCGGAGCCGGACCCTCACCCTCGGTCTGCTGGGCGGGCTCCTCTCCTACGGGGCGATGTTCTCCCAGACCTTCCTCACCCCCTTCTTCCTCTCCCGCGCGCTCGGCCTCCCCCCGGCGCGGCTCGGGCTGGCGCTCTCGGCGGTGCCCGTCGCCCTCTCGATCGCCTCGCCGCTCTCCGGCTGGCTCTCCGATCGGTTCGGGGCCCGGGTGCTCGGGCCGGCCGGGATGACGCTGCTCGCCGGCGGCCTCCTCGCCCTGTCGACGGCGGGCCCGCTGACGCCGCTCCCCTCGGTGATGGCGCGGCTCGCCGCCTGCGGGGCGGGGATGGGGCTCTTCCAGGCGCCCAACAACTCGGCCGTGATGGGTTCGCTGCCCCGGGAGCGCCTGGGCTCCGGAGGCGGGCTCCTCGCCACCGCCCGGAACCTGGGGATGGCGGCCGGGACCGCGATCGCCGGGAGCCTCTTCGCGCTCCGGGCCGGTCCCGGGGCGACGCCGGAGGCGTTCCTCTCCGGCTACGCGCTCGCCCTCGAGTGCGGCGCCGCGCTGGCCGTGCTCGCCGCAGCGGCGAGCGCGGGGCGCGGGGCGACCCAGGCGGCCGCCCAGCCGGCGGCCTGAGCCTCGCGGCGGCGGCCGCTGGACGCCGGTTCAGCCTCTGTTACCATGCGCGCGTGATCGTCCTCGGCATCGACCCCGGCTCCCGGCGCTGCGGCTACGGCGTGGTGGCGCGGGAAGGGGGGAGGCTCCGGGTGGTCGAGTCGGGGGTGCTCGCCCCGGGGGGAAGCCTCCCGGTCGCCGAGCGGCTGGGGCGGATCCTCGAGGGGCTCGCCGCGGTCATCGCCCGCGCCTGCCCCGAGGCGGTCTCGGTCGAGCAGGTCTTCTCCGGGGTCTCGGCGCGCTCCGCCCTGGTCCTCGGGCAGGCGCGGGGGGTGGCGCTCGCCGCCGCCGCCCGGGCGGGCGTGGCGGTGCACGAGTACGCCCCCGCCCAGGTGAAGCTCGCCTTCACCGGCAACGGCCGGGCGAGCAAGGACCAGATGCTCCGCACCGCCCGGATGCTCCTCGGGGCGGCGCCCGCGCTGGCCGACGAGGCGGACGCGCTCGCCCTGGCGGTCTGCCACCTCGCCCGGCGACGGCCGGCGGTGGCGGCGCCGGCGCGGAACGGCGCGGCCGCTTCCGGCGGCGAGCGCGCCCGCCGGGCCGCCGCCCTGGCCCGGCTCGTCCCCGCCCGGCGCGATCCGCGGGGGGCGCCGTGATCGCACGCCTCACCGGGAAGGTGCTGGAGAAGGGGGACGGCCACGCGGTCCTGGACGTGAACGGGGTCGGCTACCTGGTCCACCTCTCGCAGCTCTCGCTCGCCACCCTCCCGGCGCGCGGCGAGGGGGCCACCGTGCGGACCTACACCCACGTGCGGGAGGACGCGCTCGACCTCTTCGGCTTCGCGAGCGAGGACGAGGAGGCGGTCTTCCGGGCGCTCATCGAGGTGAAGGGCGTGGGGCCGCGCGCCGCCCAGAACATCCTCTCCGGCATCGAGCCCCGCGAGCTCGCCCAGGCGGTGGCGCAGGGCGACGTGGCCCGGCTCACCAAGGTCCAGGGGGTGGGGAAGAAGACCGCCGAGCGGCTGGTGCTGGAGCTGAAGGAGAAGCTGGTGGCGCTCGCCCGGGCGGCCGGGCCGGCCCGGGCCCGCCCCGGCGCCGACGCCCTGGAGCAGCTCCGCACCGCCCTGGTGAACCTCGGCTACCGGCCCCCCCAGGCCGACGCGGCGGTGGACGGTCTGCGCGAGGGGGCGGCCGGGAAGGGGCTCGACGAGCTGCTCCGCGAGGCGCTGAAGCTCCTCCGGGGGTAGAGCGCATCCCATGGCCCGAGCCCTGCTGCGGCGAGCGTTCCCGCGTCATCCCCGCGTGCTAGAAGCGATCCGCCCATGACCGCGAAGCCGGTGCGCGAGCTGACGCCCAGGGCCCTCGAGGGCGAGGAGCGGCTCGAGCAGTCGCTCCGCCCCGCCACCTTCGACGAGTACGTCGGCCAGGCGAAGATCGTCGAGAACGTCAAGATCTACGCGGCCGCCGCGCGGCAGCGCGGGGAGGCGCTCGACCACGTGCTGCTCTCCGGCCCGCCGGGCCTGGGGAAGACCTCCCTCGCCCACATCCTGGCGCGCGAGCTCGGGGTGGCGCTCCACGTGACCAGCGGCCCGGCCCTGGTGAAGAAGGGCGACCTGGCCGGCCTCCTCACCGCCCTCGCCCCCCGCGACATCCTCTTCATCGACGAGGTCCACCGGCTCTCGCCCGCGGTCGAGGAGGCGCTCTACCCGGCGATGGAGGACTTCCGCTTCGACGTGGTCCTCGGCGCCGGGCTCGGCGCGCAGACCATGGAGATGAAGCTCGAGCGCTTCACCCTGGTGGGCGCCACCACCCGCACCGGCCTGCTCGCCAGCCCCCTGCGCGACCGCTTCCCCATCCAGGAGCGGCTCGACTACTACGGGCCGGCGGAGCTGCAGGAGATCGCGGTCCGCGCCGCCCGCAAGCTCGCCCTCCCGGTCGACCCGGCCGGCGCCGAGGAGCTGGCCCGGCGGGCGCGCGGGACGCCCCGGATCGCGATCCGGCTCCTGCAGCGGGCCCGCGACTTCGCCCAGGTGGAGGGGGACGGGACCCTGACCCGGGAGATCGTCGACCGGACCCTGGTCCGCCTGGAGGTGGACGGCCGCGGGCTCGACGCCATGGACCGGCGCATCCTGGCGGTGGTGATCGACACCTTCGGCGGGGGGCCGGTGGGGATCGAGGCGATCGCCGCCGCGGTGGGGGAGGAGTCGCAGACCATCGAGGACGTCTACGAGCCGTTCCTGGTGCGCGAGGGCTACCTGGCCCGCACCTCCCGCGGGCGGCTCGCCCTGCCCGCCGCCTTCGCCCACCTCGGCCGGGAGCGCCCCCGCGGGAAGCAGGGCGAGCTGCTCTAGCGCGCCGCCCTCACCAGAAGACGCGCCGCCCACGCCAGCCCGGGTAGCGCCCCATCACCTTGACGAGCACGTAGCCGGCCACGAACCCGCCGATGTGGGCGAACAGCGCCACGCCGTTGCTCCCGCCGAAGAGGACCGAGAGGACCTGGAGCACGAACCAGAGGCCGATGAAGAAGCCGGCCGGTACCGGGATCACCCGGATGAAGACGACGATGATCACGAGCGCGGTCACCCGCGCCCGGGGGAAGAGGACCATGTAGGCGGCGAGCACCCCGGCGATGGCGCCGCTCGCGCCCACCATCGGCACCTCGATGTCGCCGGTGATCGCGGAGGCGACCACCTGGACGAGCGCCGCCGCGATGCCGCAGACCAGGTAGAAGGCCACGAACCGCGGGCGCCCGAGCGCGTCCTCGACGTTGTTCCCGAAGATCCAGAGGAACAGCATGTTCGAGGCGAGGTGCACCACCCCGCCGTGGAGGAACATCGCGGTGAGGATGGTGAACGGCGGGGGGACGAGGTCCCGCGGGTAGAGGTCCGTGAGGGTCAGGATCTCGTACGGGATCGCGCCCCCCCGGAGGGCGGTGTCGGAGAGGCGCCCCCGCACGAAGTCCAGGAGCTCGCCCGAGGCCAACGCCGCCGGCAGCGCCGGCAGGTCGAGCTGCCAGAGGAAGGCGAGGACGTTCAGGGCGACGAAGAGGATCGTCACCACCGGGGTCCGGTCGAGCGGGTTGTCGTCTCGCAGCGGGATCACGGGGCCGCCCTTCCGGCGCTCATGCTATAAGCCCTCGCCGCCGGAGCGGGGTCCGATCGCGCCGATCTGACATCGATGTCGCGGTGCCGGCGGCGCGCGGAAGGGACTCCGACACCTCGCTCGCCGTCCCGGGAGGGCGGAGGCGGGGGCCAGAGGGAAGGCCCGTTGAAACCCTCCGTTGAGACGGGGGTTTGGAGACGGGAGCTGCGCCGCGGAGAAACGCCTCGTAGCCGGCCTGACTGGCACGTCGATTGCTCACAAGGGGCGCGGCGCTCGTTCAAGGATGGACTCTCACCATATGGCTCACTGGAACCAGCGAACGGTGGCTCACCGGGTGTCCTGCACCGGGGTCGGCCTGCACTCGGGCAAGCCCGCGACCCTGACGCTCGCGCCCGCCCCGGCCGACGCCGGCGTGACCTTCGTCCGGATGGACCTGGGGACCGAGATCCCCGCCCGGAACGAGTTCGTCGTCGACACCGTCCTCTCCACCAGCATCGCCAGCGTCGGGGCCCGGGTGGCCACCGTCGAGCACGTGATGGCGGCGCTGCACGGGATGGGGATCGACAACTGCCGCGTCGAGGTGGACGGGCCCGAGGTCCCCATCCTCGACGGGTCGGCCGCCCCCTTCGTCTGCCTGATCCAGGAGGCGGGCGTGAAGCTGCAGCGCGCCGGCAAGCGCTACCTGGTGGTCGATCGGCCGATCGAGATCCGCGACGGCGACAAGCTCGCCCGCCTCGAGCCGGGGGCCGGCTTCTCGGTCGAGTTCACCGCCGACTTCGGCCATCCGCTCATCACCAACCAGACGCTCCGGGTGGCGGTCACCGACCGGGTCTTCGACCGCGAGATCTCCCGGGCCCGCACCTTCTGCTTCCGCCGGGACATCGAGCGGATGCAGGCGATGGGGCTCGCCAAGGGCGGGAGCCTCGAGAACGCCATCGTGGTGGACGAGTTCTCGATCCTGAACCCCGAGGGGCTCCGGTTCCCGGACGAGTTCGCCCGCCACAAGGTGCTCGACGCCATCGGCGACCTGGCGCTCCTCGGGATGCCGGTGGTGGGGACGCTGGTGGCGGTGAAGAGCGGCCACGCCATGAACCAGGCCCTGGTGAAGAAGGTCCTGGCCGAGCGCGACGCCTTCCGCGTGGTCCGGGTGAGCGCCGAGGCCGACGTCCCCGCCGCCCGGCCGGCCGTGCCGGTGCTGGGCCAGGCGGAAGGGCAGATCGCCTAGACGAGCTCGGCTCCGCCGCCGGACGCTCCCGAGGCCCCGCTCCGGCGGGGCCTCGCCGTCTCCGGGCGCTACCAGGCCCCGAACCGCCGGCGCGCCTCGGCGGAGAGGGCGTCGCGGTGGGAGGGGTGGGCCACCGCGATCAGGGCGGCCGCGCGCTGCCGCAGGTTCTTTCCGAAGAGATCGGCGATCCCGTGCTCGGTGACCACGAAGTGGACGTGGGCGCGGGTGGTGACCACCCCGGCCCCGGGGCGCAGCACCGAGACGACCCGGGACTCGCCCGCCGAGGTCACCGAGGGGAGCGCGATGATGGGCTTGCCGCCCTCCGAGAGGGCCGCGCCGCGGATGAAGTCCATCTGGCCGCCCACCCCCGAGTACTGCCGGTCGCCGATCGAGTCGGCGCACACCTGGCCGGTGAGGTCCACCTCGATGGCGCTGTTGATCGCGGTGACCCTGGGGTTCCGCCGGATCACGGCGGTGTCGTTCACGTAGGCGATGTCGAGCATCGCCACCAGCGGGTTGTCGTCGAGGAAGTCGTAGAGCCGGCGGGTCCCGTTGGCGAACCCGGCCACGATCTTGCCGGGGTGGACGCGCTTCTCCTCGCCGGTGACCACGCCCTTCTCCACCAGGTCCACCACCCCGTCCGAGAGCATCTCGGTGTGGATGCCGAGCCGGTGGTGGTCCACCAGGGCGGCGCAGGTCGCCTGGGGGATGGCCCCGATCCCGAGCTGGAGGCAGGCGCCGTCGTCCACGAGCTCCGCGCAGTGGCGCCCGATGGCCTTCTCCTCGGCGGTGAGCTCGCGCGAGGGGATCCCGTAGATGGGCTCGTCCACCTCCACCAGGTAGTCGATGGCGTCCACGTGGATGAGGCCGTCTCCGTGGGTCCGCGGCATCCGCGGGTTCACCTGGGCGATCACCGCGCGGGCCGTCTGGACCGCGGCGCGGGAGACGTCCACCGACACGCCGAGGGAGCAGAAGCCGTGGCGATCCGGCGGCGAGACGTGGACCAGGGCCACGTCGAGCGGCAGGATCCCGGCCCGGAAGAGGCGGGGGACCTCGGAGAGGAAGACCGGCAGGTAATCGGCCCGCCCCTCCTCCACCGCGCGACGGACGTTCGGCCCGACGAAGAGCGCGTTCACCCGGAAGCTCCGGGCCAGCTCGGGCGCGGCGTACGGGGCGTCACCCTCGGTGTGGAGGGAGACGATCTCGACCACCGAGAGCTCGGGAGCCCGGGCGGTGAGCGCCTCGATCAGCCGCCGCGGCGCGGCCGCGACGCTGTGGATGAAGACCCGGTCCCCGGAGCGGACGACGGAGACGGCTTCCTCGGCGGAGACGATGCGGCTCATCGACGGTCGGCTCCTTCTTCCCCCGTGAGGGGCGACAGTCTAGCAGCGCGGGAGCGGCGACGGGAACGGCCGGGAGGCGGCCCCCTCACCCGCGCATGTCCCAGGCGAGCTTGGCGGCGAGGGCCAAGGCCACCCCCACCACCACGCGGCGGACCAGGGCGTCGCCCCGCCGGACCGCCAGGTGGGCCCCGAGCCAGCCGCCGACCAGCTGCGCGGCCGCCATGGGCAGGGCGATCCGCCAGAGCACCACCCCGCGGACGGCGAAGAGGCTCACCGCCGCCAGGTTGGAGGCGAAGTTCACGACCTTGGCCCCGGCGGAGGCGTGGGCGAGCGAGTCGCCGAGGAGGGCGGCGAACGCGACGATGAGGAAGGTGCCGGTCCCCGGTCCGAAGAAGCCGTCGTAGGCCCCGATGGCGAAGGCGATCGCGCCCGCCACCAGGAGCGCCCCGTGGCGCGCCGGCCGGTCCTCGAGCCGGACCGGGCCGGGCCGGCGCAGGCCGGCGAAGAGCGCCGCGAAGCCGAGCAGGCCGAGCACGATGGGCCGGAGCGCGGCGGGTGCGACCTCGAGCACGAGCCGCGCGCCGAGGAGCGAGCCGGCCATGCCCAGGGGGAAGGTGACCCGGGCGCGTCGCGCGTCGACCAGCCCCCCCCGCGAGAAGCGGGTGAGCGCGGCCAGGGTGCCGAAGATCGCCTGCCCCTTGTTCGTTCCGAGGGCGAGGTGCGGCGGCAGCCCTGCCCAGAGCAGCGCCGGGACGGTGAGCAGCCCGCCACCGCCGGCGATGGCGTCCACCAGGCCGGCGGCGAGCGCCACCAGGGCGAGCAGCCCCAGGCGCCCCGGGGACAGGTCGGGCATGGGCGGTCGTCATACCACGCCCGGGCCCTAGTGAAGGTTGCGGGCCACCGCCTCGATGAGCTGCCCCAGGCCGACGGGCTTGTACAGGATCTCCTGGGCGGCGATGGGGGCGCCCTCGAGCCCGCGGCTCGCGGTCATGACCACCACCGGGATGGCGCGGAGACGCTCGTCGCCGAGCTGGGCCTCCCGGAACTGCCAGCCGTTCATCTCCGGCATCATCAGGTCGAGGAGGATCAGGTCGGGGGAGCCGCCCCCCCGCAGGAACTCGAGGGCGGCGCGGCCGTTGTCGAAGAGGCGGGGCTGGTAGCCCTCCTCGGCCAGCAGCTCGCCCAGCGTCTCTCGCAGATCGGTGTCGTCGTCGACCACGGCGACGGTCCGGGCCAGGGCAGGGTCCACGGCCCCGCAGCCTACGCCCAACCGGTGTCTCCGCGCGGGACCCGGGTGGGGCTTTCACCGGGCGGCGAGCGGTCGCCCGCCCGCGCGTGTCCTGAGCGGACGGGTCACGATCCGTGACCGGCGGCCGCGGACCCGGCCGGCCCGAGCGTCAGCTGGTCGAGCAGCTCACGGGCGCTCGGATAGCCCTGGTTGAGCTCGAGGGCCCGGCGCAGGGCCCGCACCGCCCCGTCCCGATCGCCCTTGCGCAGGCGGGCCACGGCCAGGGTGTACTGGATGTGCGCGCCCTCCGGGTCGAGGCGGGCGGCGGCCTCCAGCGCT
>DATKAL010000418.1:0-6627 GCA_035498135.1 Anaeromyxobacter sp. | reverse complement strand
GAGGGAGGCGGGTCCGGCGCAGGGTCCGGTCGAGCGCGTCGTCGAAGGCGACGTTCCCCGACGGCTTCTCCATGTGCCAGCGCCCGATGCGGCCGTCGGGCTCGATCCAGAGCACCACCGTCCCCTTGAGGAAGAGCCGCTCGCGGTCCGAGATGGTGGCGGGGACCCGGTAGTTGGCCTGGAGGGCCTGGACCACCAGGGCCAGGTACCGGTCGCCCTCGCCGGCCTCCTCGGCGGTGCCGGCGACGTCTCCGGTGGGATCGCCCCAGCGCTCCTCGGCCACCTGCCGCTGCACCTTGGAGAGGATGGAGGCCACCGAGGCGCCGCTCCCTGGCGCGGCGGAGGGCGCGGGGGCGGCCGGCGCCTTCGGCCCCGGCCGGGCGGAGGGGGCGGGCGCCGGGGCCGGCGTCGCGACCGCCACCGGCGCGGCGGGGGCGGCGGGCTCGGGGGCCGCGGGCGGCGGCGCCTCCTTGCGCGGGAGGTACTGCTCCGGGCGCTTCTCGCCCAGCCGGACCAGCTTCGCCACGATGGGCTTCTGCGAGAGGTCGATGGCCGGCGGGCGCCGCTCGATCGCCCAGATCACCAGGGCGGCGTGGACCGCGGCCGAGAGGACCACCGCGGGCCAGAGCCGGTCCTGGTGCCCGAGCGCGGTCGGGACCGGGATGCTCACGGCCGGCGCCCCTCCCGCTCCGCCCGGACCCGCTCCGGGGCCGGGTTGGTGATCATGCCCACGTTCACGATCCCCGCCCGCTGCACGGTGGCCATCACGTCCACCACGAAGCCGTAGGGCAGGCTCTTGTCCGCCATCAGGTAGAGCTCGTGGTCCTTCTGGGCGCGGACGTTGCTCCGGAGCTTGTCCTCGAGGAGGTCGTAGGGGATGCGGGCGGCGTCCTCGCTGGTGCCGAGCCAGAGGCTCCGGTCGGCCTTGATGGAGAGGACCAGCTTCTGCTCCTGCGCCTCCACCGGCTTGGCGCGGGCCTCCGGGAGGCTCACCTCCACCCCCTGCTGGATGAGCGGGGCGGTGACCATGAAGATGATGAGGAGCACGAGCATCACGTCCACCAGGGGGGTGACGTTGATCTCGCTGAGCGACTGGCGGCCGGACCCGCCGGAGGAGAGCGCCACGGCCGGCCTCCTAGCTGAAGAAGTGCCGCCGGACGATGTTCAGGAAGTCGTTCGAGAAGTTGGTCATCTCGCTGTCCAGCACGCGGATCTTCGAGACGAAGAAGTTGTAGGCGACCACCGCGGGGATGGCGGCGAAGAGCCCCACCGCCGTGGCGATGAGGGCCTCGCTGATGGGGCGGGCCACCGTGGCCAGGTTGGCGTTGCCCATCCGGTAGATGTCGTGGAAGGCCCGCATGATCCCCCAGACCGTGCCGAACAGCCCGACGAACGGCGCGGCGCTGGCGGTGGTGCCGAGGAACGGGACCTGGCGCTCGAGCGCGACCACCTCCGAGGCGGCCGCCCGCTTGAGCGCCCGCTCCACGTTCTCGATCCCGCCCAGGTCGGCCAGGGCCGAGCCCTCGCCCTCCTTCTTCTGCGAGGTGACCTTGGAGAGCTCGACGTAGCCGGCCCGGAACACGTGCGAGAGCGGGGACCCCCCGAGGGCCTCGGCCGCCTGGTAGATGGCGTCGAGCCGCTTCGACTGCCAGAAGGTCTCGAGGAACTTGACCGACTCCTCCTGGGCGCGCCGGACCTGAAGCGCCTTCTTGGCGATGATCGCCCAGGAGACGGCGGAGGCGCCGATGAGGAGGCCGAGGACGGTCAGGCCCACCGGGCCGGAGTTCCGGGCGATCTCGAGGTAGTCGAGCCCCTCGACGGCGGCGAGGGGGAGCGCCGGGGAGGGGAGGAGCATCAGGAGGGAGAGGGCCATGGCGGGGGGTCGGTGAGGAGGTTCTGTAGCACGGACCGGGGGATCGCGCCCCTCTTCGGGCGCCGGCGCCGCGCCGCCTGGCCGCGGACGCCGCTCCGGGGCAGGCCCCCCGGGAGTGAAACGCACGGGCGCGGCGTTTCTGCCCGTGAGGGTGGGTGAGGTGTGGGATTCGCCGCGCCTCCGGGTGTGAGCGGGCGACCACGCCCGTGCCGTGACGGCACCCGGAGCTCCGCGGGAAAGGTCGTCAAGACGGGGGCCGGCCCGCCGCCCCGCGTGGCACACCGGTTGCTCCCTTCCCCGGTGCCCGGCCCCGGTGGGCCGCGGGAGCGCCCTGGAGGACTTCGATGAGACGCTTCGCCCTGCTGATCGCCGCCTCGCTCGGGACCGGCTGCTACACCTCGCCGCCCTGCTACGGGAACGGGACCATCACCGTGAGCTGGCCGTCCTTCCAGCCCGCCACCGGACCCGCCGTGACCGGGTGCCCGTCCGGGATCCTCGAGGTGGATGTCTGGATGAACGGCGCGCCGGTGAGCGCGTTCAGCTGCACCGACGGCGGCGCCACCATCACCGACGTCCCGCCCGGCTCCTACGTCCTCACCGTCGAGGGGCTGAACGCGAGCGGCCAGATCCTCTACCGCGACGAGTTCAGCGTGACCGCCTCGAGCACCTGCGGCGACGTCTTCACCTCCGCCACGCCGGGGCAGGGGCTGGTCGACCTCGAGTACGTCTTCTCGCCCACCAACGCCTGCGTCACCCCGCCCTCGTACATGTGGTTCGAGATCGCCGACCTCACGCTCGGGAACAGCGGTCCCACGAACGTGGTCGCACAGGTGGACGACACCACCACGCCCACGGCCTACTCGTGCAACGTCCCGGATCCGGCCCACAGCGGCGCGATCGCCCCGCCCTTCGTCCTCCCCTCGAGCGGCAGCTTCGGCTACCGGCTCAACTGGCTGGAGGAGCACGTGCCGGTGTCGGGCGGCTACTCGATCACCGCCGGCGACTGCAGCCTGCCCACCTTCGACGTGCTCCCCGCGCAGACCACGACGGTGAGCTCGACGCTGCTCGACCGCACCACGAGCTGCCCCAGCCCTTGACCGCAGCTGGCCGGCGCGCGCCGGGGCGCGGGACTCCGGTCCCGTGCCCGCGCCGTTCCGGAGGCCGCGCGCCCGGGGGCCTTCGGGGGTAGACTCCGCGCCGTGTCCCGCATCGGCATCTTCGACTCCGGCGTCGGCGGCCTGACCGTCCAGCGCGCCGTCCTCGAGGCCCTCCCCTCGCTCGACACCGTCTACCTCGGCGACACGGCCCGCGTGCCCTACGGGACCAAGTCGGCCGAGACGGTGACCCAGTACTCCCTCCGGAACGCGCGGGTCCTGGCGCGGCACGGGATCGACCTCCTGGTGGTGGCCTGCAACACCGCCTCGGCGGTGGCCCTCCCCGCCCTGCGCGCCGAGCTCCGCTGCCCGGTGCTGGGCGTGGTCGAGCCCGGAGCGCGGGTGGCCGCCCGGCGCTCGCGGAGCGGGCGGATCGGCGTGATCGGCACCCAGGGGACGATCGCCAGCGGCGCCTACCAGGAGGCGATCCGGGCGGCCCGCCCCGGCGCCGAGGTGGTGGCCCGCGCCTGCCCCCTGCTGGTCCCCCTCGCGGAGGAGGGCTGGACCGACCCCGGCGACGAGGTGGTGCGCGGCGTCCTCCGGCGCTACCTCGCGTCCGTCCGCGAGGCGGGGGTGGACACGCTGGTCCTCGGCTGCACCCACTACCCGCTGCTCGCGGCGGCCATCGCGCAGGAGCTGCCCGGGGTGGCGCTGGTGGACAGCGCGGCGGCGATCGCGGCCGAGGTGGGGGCGCGCCTGGCGCCGCCCCCCGGCCGGGAGGGCGCCCATCGCTTCCTGGTGACCGACACGCCGGAGCGGTTCCTGGCGGTGGCGAGCCGGTTCCTCGGGCGCCCGGTCTCCGAGGCCGAGCACGTCGACGTCTAGCCGGGGTCAGCCGGGCGAGCGAGGTGGCCGGAGGGAGAGGGTTTTCCCTGCGGGCGGGCTTGCGGTACAGTCCGGGCGATGTCGGGCGACGCCAAGAAGATGGTTGTGGGCTTCAACCACAACATCAAGCACAAGGGGAAGATGTACCACATCCAGACCGAGGACTCGGGCCTGGAGAACCCCCACATCATCACGCACCTCTTCGTGGGCGGGAACATCCTCGCCTCGAAGAAGACCTCCTACGCCGACATCGTGGGGGCGGAGAACCTCGCCCAGGTCGTCCGCGAGCTGATGGAGGAGCAGCACAAGGAGATGCTGCGGAACCTCATCAACGGGGTCTACGACGACATCGACTCCGCGTACGCCCAGCAGGCGCAGGCCTACCAGCCCGGGCAGATCCACGCCGACGGCCGCACCGTCCAGCTCCAGCCGGGCGTGGCCGCCCCGCCGCGCAAGGCGCCGGCGCCCGCCCCCGCCGCGGCCCGCGAGCTGCCCCCGGAGGTGCTCGCCGCCCGCGAGGAGCCGGCCCCGGTGATGCGCAACGACGGCGCCGAGACGCTCTTCGGGGAGGACCTGATCAGCGAGAAGAGCCTGGACGAGGTGATCCTCTCCTACCTGGCCGAGGATCTGGGCGGGCGGAAGTGAGCGCCGTGCCCGGACCCGGCGGGCCGAGCACGCCGACCCCGTGATCCAGCTCTTCCACGTCAACAAGGAGTACCCGGGCGATGGGCCCGCGCTCCAGGACGTGACGCTCACGGTGGAGAAGGCCGAGTTCGTCTTCCTCACCGGCCCCTCCGGCGCCGGCAAGTCCACCCTCCTCAAGCTGATCTTCTGCGAGGAGGCGGCCACCAGCGGCCAGCTCCTCCTCTTCGGGAAGAACGTGGCCAAGATCGGGGCCCGCGCCATCCCCTACGTGCGCCGGAACATCGGCGTGGTCTTCCAGGACTTCAAGCTCCTCGCCCAGCGGACCGTGGCCGAGAACGTCGCCCTCCCGCTCGAGGTGCAGGCCCTCGCCGACAAGGAGATCCGGCGCAAGGTGAAGATGCTCCTCCGCTCGGTCGGGCTCGAGCACCGGGCCGAGAAGTTCCCCCCCTCGCTCTCCGGCGGCGAGCAGCAGCGGGTGGCGGTGGCCCGCGCCCTGGCGGCCGACCCGGCCCTCCTCCTCGCCGACGAGCCGACCGGGAACCTCGACCCCGACCGGACGGTGGAGGTGATGGAGCTCCTCGCCTCGGCGAACGCCCGGGGCACGACGGTGGTGGTCGCGACCCACGATCGCTCGCTCCTCGAGCGCTACAAGCGGCGCACGGTGGTGCTGGAGCGCGGGCGCCTGGTCTCGGACGGCGATTCGATCCGCCGGGCGGCCGGAGGGTAGGGATGGGCTTCCGCCCGGTCTACACCACGCGGCGCGCCCTGGAGGCGATGGCCCGCGGCCCGTACGTCGCCCTGGTGGGGACGGTCACCGTCTTCGTGGCCATCTTCGCCACCGGCCTGTTCGCCGCCGCCCTGGGCGGGGCGGAGCGGCTGGTGGCCGCCTGGGCGGGGGAGACGCAGCTCTCCGTCTACCTCGCCCCGGGGGCCGATCTCCCCGCGGCGGCGGCGGCGGTCGCGGCGGCCGCGCCCGGGCGCGAGGTCCGGGCGGTGCCCGCCGCCGAGGCGCTGCGCGCCCTGGCCGCGGAGCTGGGCGAGCAGGCGCGCGTGCTCGATGGGGTGGGGCCGGGGGCGCTCCCCGACGCGGTCGAGGTGCGCGCCCCGGGGATCTCGCTCGCCGGGGCGCGGGCCCTGGCGGAGCGGCTCCGGGCCCTCCCCGGCGTGCAGGACGTCGACTTCGGCAACGTCTGGCTGGAGCGGCTCGAGCGCTTCGTGGCCCGCGCCCGGGCGGCGGCGGTGCTCCTCTTCGCCGCGCTGGCGATCGCCACCGCGGTCCTGGTCTCGAACACCCTCCGGCTGGCGGTCTTCGCCCGCCGCGACGAGATCGAGATCATGAAGCTCGTGGGGGCGACCGACGGCTTCGTCGCCGCGCCGTTCCTCATCGAGGGGCTCCTGCAGGGGTTGCTCGGCGCGACGCTCGCGGCCGGCGCCCTGCTGGCGGTCCACGCCGCCCTCGTGCCCCGCCTGCGCGCGGCGGTGAAGGTGGCGGAGGCGCTCACCCTCCAGGACACCCTCCCGCCGCACCTCCTCGCCGCCCTGATCCTCGGGGGAGCGGCGGTTGGCCTCCTCGGGAGCGCCCTCTCGGTGGTCCGCACCCTCCGGCGGCTCTAGGGGAGAGGGCAATGCCGGCCGCGCTGCTCCTCGCCCTCGCCCTCCTCGCCCCCGGGCCGCGCGCCCAGCTCGACGCGCTCCAGGCCCGCCGGCGCGCCGAGGAGGCGGCCGCGCGCATGCTGGCCGAGCAGGAGCGCTCGGTCCTCGACACGCTCGCCGAGAGCGAGGCGGCGGTGACGGAGGCGGCGGCCGAGGCCCGGCGCGCCGAGGCGGCCCGGGCGGAGGCCCAGGCCCGGCTGGAGCGGGCCCGCGAGGAGGAGGCGGCCGCCCAGGCGCGCATGCAGGCGCGGTTGACGGAGCTGCGCCCCCGCCTCCTCGCCCGGGCCGAGCTGGGCCGGACCGGGGAGCTGCGGATCCTGCTCGCCAGCAGCTCCCTCGGGGACCTGGTGAAGCGCCGCTACCTGCTCGACCGGATCCTCTCCCGCGACCTGGCGCTGGTCGCCGAGGCCCGGTCCGCCCTCGAGGAGCGGGAGCGGGCCCGGGCGGTCCGCCAGGAGGAGGCGATCCGGCTGGTGG
>DATKAL010000417.1:0-14548 GCA_035498135.1 Anaeromyxobacter sp. | reverse complement strand
GGTCATCTCCCCGAGGCGCGGGAGGACGTCGGGCGAGGACCGGCCCGGCGGCAGGCGGAGCGCGCGGCTGGCGCAGAGCAGGTGGGCGTAGGCGGGGCAGCCGTGGGTGGTGCTCCCGGGAGGGACGCGGCAGACGATCTTGTGCCAGAGGAGGGCGGAGCCGGCCTCCTCGATCCCGCGATGCACCAGGTAGGCCTTGTCGACCCAGGTCCCCTCGCGCTTCACGTCGGTCTGGTAGAAGACCGCCACCGCCGGATCGGCGACGGCGCGGCAGGCGAGGGCGACCGTCTCCACGAACCAGCGCCGCCAGCCCTCGAGCCCCAGGCGCGGCAGCTCCGAGGCGTCGGGGAGCGAGGTGACGATGGCGTGGTCGGGAGGGAGCCGCGCACCGGCGAGCCAGGCGACCCCGTCGCCGCAGCGCAGGGTCCGCCGGGGCACGCTCGCGCCCGCCGTCCCCTCGCCCTCGTCCGGGATCCCGTCCACGTGCGCCGCGCCTCCCGGCTCGAGCCGGGCGCCGATCATGGGTCGGGATCGGCCGGCCCCGTCAAGGCCGGAGAGGTCCGGCGGGAGCCATCCCCGGCCGCCCCGGCCACGCTCCCGGCGGGCCTCGCCCCTCCGCCCGGTACCCGCTAGAGGATCTCGCAGCCGCGGCGCCGCGGGCCTCGCCGGTCCGCTCCGAACGCGCTAGAAGATCCGCGGAGGGGGAACCCACCCCATGACCTGCCGCGGCGCCCGGACGCGCCTCCTCGCCGTCCCGGTCGCTCTCGCGCTCGCCTGCGCCGGGGCGCGTCCCCGCTCCGACGCGCCGGTCGGGCCCACCCGCCAGGCCATCGCGGTGCCCGGTGAGGGGTCGCTCGAGCTCGTCGTCCCCCGCGGCTGGCAGGTGAAGCGAGCGCCCGGGGAGGAGGGTGAGGCGAGGACGGTGGAGCTCTCGCCCTCGGGGCGCGCCTACGTGGTGCTCGTCACCCCGCTCGCCCCGAGCGAGTCCCCCGGCGCCACCGACGACGCGGCCCAGGGGCTGGTCGAGCTCGCCCGGCGCAAGGCCCTCGCCGGCAGCGTGGAGCGGGAGATCCCGCTCATGGAGCTCCGCGGGCCGGCCGTCCACGGCTACTGGTTCGAGGCCACCGACCGGAGCATGGAGGGCCGGTCGCCGGCGCCCGAGGAGTTCCGCCACGTGCTGCAGGGGGCGGTGGCGGTGGGCCCGCTGCTGGTGGCCTTCACCCTCCTCGACAACGGCCCGGGCCCCCACCGCGAGGTCGCGCTCGACCTGGTCCGCACCGCCCGCTTCCGGCCCGAGGGCGGCGCGCCCGGCGAGGAGGTGGGGGACGGGTTCGAGCCGGACCCGGACGTCGAGACCGTGCCGCTCGCCATCACCAGCCCGGACGGCGCGCTCACCGCGCTCGTCGACCTGCCCGGCTTCCGGATGTTCCGGCCGCGCCCCGGCCCCGACGGCACGAGCGTGCTGGTCCTCGGGGAGGACCCGGAGACCGGGATCGTCGCCTCGCTCCTCCTGCGCCAGACACCCGGGGCGGACGCCCAGGCCTGCCGGGAGGACGCCCTCACCCGGATCCGCCGCTCCGCCCCCGACCTGGCCGAGCTCCGGCTGAGCGAGCCGGGGGGCTCGGTCCGGCTCGGTTACGTCCTCACCGAGCTGCGCGGCCGGGCGATCCGCCAGCGGCACGACCACGCCTTCCTGGTCCACGGCGGGACGTGCGTGAACCTCCACCTCTCCAAGGCCGACCCCGGTCCCGACGACGATCCCCGGTTCGAGCGGATCCTCACCTCGCTCCGGCTCGGCGAGCGGCTCTGATCCGCCGGCGTTCCCGGGGGGCGCCGGTCCGTTGTAGCGTTCGCCGCCATGGAGACCTACCGGGAGGCCTTCGCGGTCCACTCCTACGACGCGGACGCCTTCGGCGCGCTGGCGGTGCCGGCCCTCTGCGACTTCCTGGTGGAGGCGGCCACCCTCCACGCCACCGAGCTCGGGGTCCCGCTCGAGGCGCTCCGGGCGAAGGGGCTCACCTGGGTCCTGGCCCGCGCGCGGGTGGACGTGCTCGCCCCCATCCGGCTCGGCGACCGCGTCGAGGTGGAGACCTGGCCGTCCGGGGTCGAGCGGCTCCTCGCCCGGCGCGACTTCCGGGTCCGGGGCGCGGACGGGGCCGAGCTGGCGCGCGCCACCACCGGCTGGTCCGTGCTCGACCTGTCCACCCGCCGCCCGGTCCGGCCCGAGACCATCCTCCTCGATCCGCGCTTCCCGCCCGGGCGGCTCCCCTCGGTGGTGGAGCTGTCGCCCAGGCTCCCCGAGCTTCCGGCCTGGGACGAGCAGCGGCGCTTCCAGGTCCGCTACCAGGACATCGACGCGAACCTCCACGTGAACAACGCGAGCTACGTGGCCTGGGCGCTCGAGGCCGTCCCCCGGGACGTCTGGTCGGCCTGCCGGCTGGCCGGCCTCGAGGTCCACTACCTGGCCGAGTGCCACCACGGGAGCACGATCCTCTCGCGGCGGGCGGCGCACGGCGACGGCGCCTTCGCCCACGCGGTGGTGCGGGAGGAGGACGGACGGGAGCTGGCCCGGGTGGCGACGCGCTGGGTGAAGCGCTAGAGCATCGGGATGGAGCCCACCGCCTCGCCCGCGGAAGGGGCGGGGGTGGCCATCCCGCTCTGCGCCAGCTGCGAGGCGCCGCTTCACGGCCGGTTCTGCAGCCGCTGCGGGCAGGCCGCCCACCGCAGCCCGCGGTCGCTCCGGACCCTGGTCGAGGGCCCCGGCGAGGGGCGGGCCTGGCTGACCGTGCGCGCCCTGCTCCGGCGCCCGGGCTTCCTCACCCTCGAGTACCTGGCGGGGCGGCGGGCCCGGTGGGTGCCGCCGCTCCGGCTCTACCTCTGGGCGAGCGTCCTCTTCTTCGCCCTCGCCATGCGCGGCGGGAGCGGGCCGGGCGGGAAGCGGGGGCTGGAGGCGGTCCCCTCCGATCCGGAGGCGGCGGCGGAGGCGCGGCGCGAGGTGGAGCAGGCCCAGCGCGAGGTGGACAAGGCCGCCGACGAGCTCGAGCAGGCGGGGCAGGAGGAGGCGGCGAAGGCGCTCCGGGGCGCGGTCACCGGCCGGCACACGCTCCCCCCCGCCAAGTCCTGCGCCTGGATCGTGCTCCCGGGGGAGCGGGTCCGGGCGGCGATGGTGGCCGCCTGCGAGCGGGCCGTGTCCGACGAGGGGCGCTCCCTGGGGCGGGTCTTCGTCGCCAACGTGCCCCGGACGATGTTCGTCTTCCTGCCGGTGGTGGCCCTGGCGGTGCTCGCCCTCCACCCGCGGGCGAGGCGCTCCTACGCCGAGCACCTGGTCTTCGTCCTCCACGTCCAGGCCGCGATCTTCGTGGTGTTCGTGGTCGAGCTGGCGCTCTCCGCCGTGTCCCGCCTGGTCCCGGCGGTGGGCGTGCTCTCCGCCCTCGTCACCCTGGCGCTCTTCGGGTGGGTTCCCTTCTACGTCTTCCGCTCGCTCCGGGTGGTCTACGGCAACGGGCGCGGGCTCGCGCTGGCGAAGCTCTGCCTGCTCGGCGCGGCCTACACCGTGCTCCTCGCCGTCACGCTCCTCGGGACGGTGATCCTGAGCGCCCTGGCCGCCTGAGCGGCGGCCCGCGGCGGCTACGGCCCGAACACCAGCCGGACGACGACGACGGCGGCGGCGAACCCGGCCAGATCGGCGAGGAGGGCGGCGGGGAGCGCCTGGCGGTAGCGGCCCACGCCCACCGCCCCGAAGTAGACCGCCAGCACGTAGAAGGTGGTCTCGGTGGAGCCGGCCATGACCGAGACGAGCCGGCCGGCGTGGGAGTCCGGCCCCTCGGCCCGGAGGACGTCGCCCACCACCCCCAGGGCGGCGCCGCCCGAGAGCGGGCGGACCAGGATCAGGGGGAGCACGCTCGGGGGGAGGCCGAGGGGGCCGGTGAAGGGGGCGAGGAGCCGGGCGGCGGCGTCGAGCGCCCCGGAGGCCCGCAGCATCCCGAGCGCCACCAGGATCGCCACCAGGGGCGGGATGATCCGGACCGAGGTGGCGAACCCGTCCTTCGCCCCCTCGAGGAAGGCGGGGTAGACCTTCACGCGGCGGGCGAGGGCGACGAGCGGGATCCCGGCGAGGAGGAGCGGGATCGCCCAGGCGGAGACGGCGTCCAGGATCGCCCGGAGCACGCTAGCCCCCCGCCGAAGGAGGCGGCCGCGGGGGAGCGGGGTGCGGGTAGAGCCGCCCGAGGAGCTTCGCGGCGGCCACCGCGACCGCCGCGCCGCAGAGGGAGGCGAGCAGGGTGGGGCCGAGGATCTCGCCCGGCGCCCGCGAGCCGGCGGCGGCCCGGAGCGCGATCACGCTCGCGGGGACGAGCTGGACGGAGGCGGTGTTGAGGGCGCAGAAGAGCGTCTGCGCGTCGGAGGCGGTGCCCGGGTGCGGGTTCAGCCCCTCGAGCTCCTGCATCGCCTTGACCCCGAAGGGCGTGGCGGCGTTCCCCAGGCCGAGCACGTTGGCGGAGAGGTTCATGAGCATGGCGCCCATGGCGGGGTGCTCGGGCGGGACGGAGGGGAACAGCCTGCGGAGCAAGGGCCTGGCGCCCCGCGCCAGGGCCCGGACCAGCCCGGCCTCCTCCGCCACGCGCATGAGGCCGAGCCAGAGCGCCATCAGCCCGGCGAGCCCGAGCGAGAGGGTGACCGCCTTCCCGGCCGAGTCGGCCGCGGCGGCGGTGAGCTCGGCCATCCGGCCGTTCACCGCGGCCGCGACCACCGCGGCGGCGACGAGCAGCGTCCAGATCGCGCCCATGGGGGCCGATCTTGGCCCTCCGGACCTCGAAGGCGAGTTTTTGGTACAACCCCTCCGTCGCAGAGAAGGAACCGGATCCTCCATGCCCCGAACGTCGCTCGCCGCCCTCGCCCTGCTCCTCGCCTTCCCGCTCTCCGCCTGCCCGGAGGCGCGCCCCGGCGCCGGCCGCGCCTCCCCGCGCCCGCCCCAGGGGGCGCTCTCGGCGGGCACCTCCCCGCTCCCCGACGTCCTCACCGTGCCGCGCCCCGAGGGGCCGGAGTGGTTCGGGCTCTACCTGGTGGGGAAGAAGGCGGGCTGGAGCCGGGTCGAGCTGGTCCGCGAGCTGCGCGACGGCAAGGAGGTCCTGGTCGGCAGGAGCGAGATGCTGCTCCACGTGAACGTGGGCGGGAACGAGGTCGAGCGGCGGCAGACCGAGGAGCGGGTCTGGGAAGCGCGGCCCGGCGGGCGGCTGCTCTCCTTCAAGGCGGTCTTCTCCGGCGACGGAGGCGACCGGACGGTGAGCGGGACCTGCGCGAAGGATCGCTGCCGGGCGGTGCTCGAGAGCGCGGCCGGCAAGGAGGAGCGGGACGTCGACGGCGTCACCGAGACCGCCGACCTGGCCGACGGGGTCCGCCTCGCCGCCGCCCGGCGGACGGCGGTGCGCGGGCGGCAGCTCGACTTGATGAAGCTCCGGGTGCGCGAGATGCAGGACGTATACACCCGGCGCGAGCGGGTGGCCGGGGCGGGGGTGCAGGAGGAGGTGTCGGTGGTGGAGGAGTCGGAGGTCGGCGACCGCCTGGCGGTGCAGTACCAGGTGGCCGACGACGGGCGGATCGTCGAGATGCGCCACGGCGAGGCGATCGTGGGGCGGCCCGAGTCCGCCGAGCAGGCGAGGGCGCTCGACCAGGTCGACCTCTTCACGCTCGGCCGCGTGCCGGTGCCGCGCGCCCTCCCCCGGACGGTGCCCGCCAGCATCACCTACCAGCTCCAGGGGCTGCCGCCCTCCTTCGTCGAGAAGGGCGACCCCCGCCAGCGCTTCGAGCGCGGGCCGGGCGGCGCCACCCTCCTCACCGTGACCGCCCGGATCCCGGCCGCCGCCGATCCGGCCAAGGACACGCCGCTGGCGCGCGCCGGCCAGGGGGCGCGGAAGGAGGACCTGGCCTCGACGCCGCAGGCGGACGCCGACACGCCGTCGGTCGCCGCCCTGGCCAGCGAGGTCGCGGGCGGCACGCCCGGCACCTACGCCGCCGCCCTGAAGCTCTCGGACTGGGTGTACCGGAACCTCGAGAAGGCCTACGGGGCGAGCCACGACCGGGCGAGCGAGGTCATCGAGACGCGCAAGGGGGACTGCACCGAGCACTCGATCCTGCTCGTGGCCCTGGCGCGGGCCCTCGGGATCCCGGCCCGCCAGGTGTACGGCCTGGTGTACGCGCGCTACGCCGACGGGAAGGACGCGCTCTACTGGCACGCCTGGGCGGAGGTCCGCAGCGCCGGCGAGTGGATCGCCGTCGACCCGATCTTCGGCCAGCCGGTGGCGGACGCCACCCACGTGGCGCTCGGGCGGGACCGCCAGGAGGACGCGATCGGGCTCCTCGGCGCGCTCAAGGTGGTGGCGGTGGACGTGCGAGAGGGCCGGTAGGTAAGCTCTCCGCCCCCCCCTCGCCCCGGGAGCGCGCATGACCGGCCTCGACCACGTCGCCATCCTCGTCTCCGACCTCGACGCGGCGGTGAAGCTCTACCGCGACGTCTACGGGCTCCCCGCCCCGGAGATCGAGGTCGTCCCCACCGAGCAGGTGAAGGTGGCGATCTTCGGCCACGGCGCTGGCCGGATCGAGCTGGTCTCGCCCGCCTCGCCCGAGAGCCCGATGGCGAAGACCATCGCCAAGCGCGGCGAGGGGCTCCACCACATCTGCCTCTCGGTGCCCGACGTGGCCCGGGCGATGGCCGCCCTGAAGGCCCAGGGGGCGCCCCTCCTCGACGAGGTGCCGCGGCCCGGCGCGGGCGGCTCGAAGGTGGCCTTCGTTCACCCGAAGGGGAGCCGCGGCGTGCTGGTGGAGCTGAAGGAAGGCGGGGGGCACTAGCTCTCCCTTGCGCCCGGTCGCAGCCCCCGGTCGCGGGACGTCGAGGCGCCGCCGCCCCGGGGCCACCTCCGTGGTTGACCGCCCGCGGGGCGCGTGTTTTATCGAGCGGTCGCGCTCTCCTCGAAAGACGGGGTACCAGTCCATGCCGCGCCTCCTCGCCGCCGCCCTCGCGGCGCTCCTCCTCCTCCCCGGCGCCGCGCGCGCCCAGGCGGCCGCCGCCCCCAGGGCCGCGCCCGACGAGAAGCCCGCGCCGGCCGAGAAGTCGCCACCGCCGGAGAAGCCGGCCTCCGCGGAGAAGCCGGTCACGGCGGAGAAGGCCGCCCAGCCCGAGGTCGCTCCGGAGCTGGACGCCCGCACCAAGGAGGCGATCCAGAAGGCGGTGGAGAAGGCCAAGGACGACCTGCGGAACGAGGTCCGGGCCGAGATCCAGGGCGCGCAGTCCGCGGCCGAGTTCATGGGCGCGGTGGCCGAGGGGCCGAAGCTCCAGTTCCTCCAGCTCGACGGCTACTTCCGCGTGCGGGGCCAGCTCTTCGACGACTTCGCCCTCCGGCGCTCGGCGGACGCCTCCGGGCACTTCCTCTTCCCGGTGCCGCTCCAGGGCGGGGCGACGCTCCAGTCGGACGGCACCTACGCCGCCAAGGGGCGCAGCACCTTCTCCGACGCCAACATGCGGCTCCGGCTCGAGCCGACCATCAACGTCTCCGAGCACGTCCGGGTGAAGGCCCAGGTGGACGTGCTCGACAACTACGTGCTCGGCTCCTCCGATCCCCAGCTCTGGGACCAGAGCAACCCGCTCTACCCGGCGCCGCTCTACGGCTCCTCGCGGCGGCTGACGGCGAACGACCCGGTCGCCGACCGGGCCCCCATCCTCCCCAAGCGCGCCTGGGCGGAGGTCCAGACGCCGGTGGGCCTGCTGAGCTTCGGCCGGATGCCCTCGGAGTGGGGGCTCGGGATGCTCACCACCGCGGGCGGCGGGATCGACGACGACCTCGGCGACACGTTCGACCGGATCCAGTTCGCCCTGCCCCTCTCCACCCCGCTCGGCAGCCTGACCCTCGTCCCCATCCTCGACTTCGACAACACCGGGCCGCTCTACACCGACCCGCACCAGGGCGCGGGCGTGGGCCAGCCCTTCGTGGCCGAGTCGGGCTCGAGCGGGCGCACCTACGCCATCAAGGTGGCCCGGATCGACACGCCCGACGAGATCCGGCGCAAGCTGGAGCGCGGCGACACCTCGGTCAGCTTCGGCGGCTACTACAACTACCGGACCCAGCGGTACAACTACCCGACCACCTGCAGCACCGCCGTGTCGCCGGGCAACGCCATCAGCGGGAGCACGTCGACCAGCTGCGCCGACGCCCCGCCCTCGAGCGACGTGAACCTGCCGGTCACGCCGAGCCCCTCGATCCACACGAGCGCCTACGCCCACGTCTTCGACGGCTGGTTCCGGATCCTCCGCCCGCGCTGGCGCATCGAGCTCGAGGCGGCGGGCGTGGTCGGGTCGATCGGGCAGGCCTCCGTCCCGGGCCTGGACGGCGCCGGGAACCCGATCTCGGTGCCGGTGGGGAAGGTGAACCTCGATCAGTGGGGGCTCGTCCTCCAGGGCGACTACCAGGCCATCCCGGGCAAGCTGCTCTTCGGCGGCGAGTTCGGCATCGCGAGCGCCGACTCCGCCCCCGGCTTCGGCACGGGCACGCCCTCGCTGGTGGACACCACCTACCTCCCCATCTCCACCCCGCTCGCCAACGGCGCCCTCCCGCCCTACGGCTCCTTCCAGGGGCCGCAGTACGGCCAGGCCGGCGATCACTCGATCACCAACTTCCGCTTCAACCCCGCCTACCGCGTGGACATGATCCTCTTCCGGTACCTGCTCGGCGAGGTGACCGAGGCCTGGTACCTGAAGCCGCGCGTCCGCTGGGACGTCCTCCCCGGGCTCCACCTCGATGGCGCGGTCATCTACTCCCAGGCGCTGAACGGCGGCTCGGTCCCGGCCGCGGTCTCGAGGCTCGCCTCCGTCGGCACCGGCCCGGCCAGCGACGCCTATGTCCTGCAGAAGGCCGGCCCCAAGCCCCTCGGCCTCGAGCTCGACACCAAGCTCACCCTCGAGACCGGCGAGGGCTTCATCGCCTGGGGGGACATGGCGGTCCTGCAGCCGCTCGGCGGGCTCGGGCCCGGCGCGAGCCGCGCCTGGTACCTGGGCTTCGGGCTGGCGGCGAAGTTCTGAGCCGGGGGGTCGCCGCCATGAAGGTCGCCGCCCTCCTCGCCGTCCTCCTCCTCGGCGCCTGCGCCGCCGCCGGCCGCGGCCCTCGCGTGGACGTGGACGTGCCAGTCCTCGGGCCGCTCCAGGCGGCCCTGCTCTACCACGACCGCTCGCACACCCCGCTCCCCGCGGACCAGCTCGTCCAGTGGTACGGCGAGGTCTGCGGGGAGAAGGACCCCCAGGCGCGCCAGGCGGCGGCCGCCGCCGCCCGATCCGAGCTGGAGCGGGCCGGCCGCGACGCGGTCCAGGCCGCCCGCTGGAAGGTCCCGCTCCGGCAGGAGCTGGGTGGCTACGACCTCGTGGAGAGCGCCTTCCCCACCACCCTCCGGGCCGGGGCGGCCGTGACCTTCGATCGCAGCCAGTACTGCGGCGAGCCCCTCACCTACCGGGTGGTGTTCCGGAACGGGGCGGACTACGCCCTGGTGCGGATCCCGCACGACGAGGCGGTCGCCTTCGTGCGCAACAACCCGGCCCGCAGCGTGGTGCACGACCTGGTGGTGGAGGTGGTGGGCGCCCAGGACGGCCCGGGCGGGCCCGCCCTGGTGGTGGACATCCTCGGGATCCGGACCCGGGATGCGGCCAGCGGGACGACGCTGGCCGAGACGGTGGCCGGGAGGTAGGAAGAGGGGAGGAGGCGGCGGCCATGGACTACCTCTTCGACCCCGACGCGATCCACCAGTGTTCCCTGGCCGGCCTGGGCAAGCCCAAGCCGGCCATGTTCGACGCCGTCGCCGACGCGCTCGAGGAGCGCTACCCGGGGCGGATCGATCGCTCCCAGCCCTGGATCTACAGCATCGCCGGCGGGGCGATGATCCAGATGAAGCTCTACTACGCGTCCCTCCACGAGTACCTGATGATCTGGGGGACGCCCATCGGCTCGGAGGGGCACTCCGGCCGGCACGCGGTGGGGTTCTGGGACACGGTCCTCGACGGCGAGGCCTGGTACTACGCCGAGGGGCAGTTCGAGAGGCGCGTCTACCGCCCGGGGGACCGGATCTACGTCGGCCCCAACCAGGCCCGGGGCATGAACTTCACCGACGGCGTCTGGGCGGTCGAGTACGCGCGGGGTCCGCTGCCGCTCTCCGTCCCCTTCGGCCTGGCCGACGAGCTCCTCTCCACCCTCGACTTCGCCACCGCGGCGCAGACCCTCTCGATCTACGCCTCGCTGGTCGGCCACCACTGGACGCAACCGCACGCCGACGGCCGCCGGCCGGGGGCGCTGCGGCGAGGGCTGGGCGCGCTCCTCGCCCGCGGCGGGCCGGCGGTCACCCGGCTCCTCTCGCCCGCGCCCGCCTCGGACGAGATTCCGCCCGGCCCGGTGCGGGGTACATCGCGCGGGTCGCCGCCGACACCAGGGCCACGGCTGTCCGCCGTGGAAGGAGCCGGGTCGTCAGGGCGGCGGCGCACCGGTTCCGAGTCCCCGGAATGACGATCGGCCCGCGGCCGAGGGCCGCCAGGGTCTCGGCCGCGACCGCGTCCGCCTCCATCACCGGCGGCGCGAGGAGCCCGATCCGGCGCGCTGCGCTCCGCTCGAAGGTCGGCGTCCGCACCGGCCCGGCGCAGCAGGCGAGCGCGTCCACGCCCGCCGGGCCGAGCTCCGCCCACAGCCCCTCCGCCAGCACCTGCAGGTAGGCCTTGGTGGCGGCGTAATGGGCCACCCGGGCCGCGCCCTGGAAGCCGGCCATCGAGCCGAGGAGCACGATCCCGCCTCGCCCCCGCGCCGCCATCCGGCCCCCGAGCCCGAGGGCGAGGCAGGCCGGGGCGCGGCAGTTGAGGTCGAGCATGCCGTCCAGCTCGGCCGGGGGGAGCGCGAGGAACGGCCCGATGGGCGAGCGGGCGGCGCCGGCCACCAGGAGCCCGATCTCGAGGCGGGCCACCGCCCGGAGGAGCGCGGCCGGGCCGGGGCGCCGGGAGAGATCGATCGCCACGGCGCGCGCCTCCACCCCGTGCTCGCGCCGGAGCCGGGCGGCGAGGGCCCGCAGCGGAGCGGCCCGGCGCGCCACCAGCACGAGGTCGAGGCCGCGCGCTGCCAGGGCCCGGGCGAAGGCCTCGCCCAGCCCCTCCGAGGCGCCCGCCACCAGCGCCCACGGTCCGTACCGCTCGCGGAAGGCGGCCCCGGTCACGGGCCGCCCCCGGAGGCGCCGGACCGCGGGAGGTACGGGGAGAGGGCGAGGATCCGGCTCCGCACCAGCGGACCGGCGAGCGGCACCAGGCGCCGCTTCCAGCCCAGGCAGGCGGCGATGTCGCCGGCGATGTCGTCGAGCGAGCGCCGCTGGTAGCGGAGCAGCCGCTGGCTCTCCGCGGTGTCGAGCCAGTCGGTGAGGTACTCCTTGGTGCTGAAGGCCTCCGCGGGGAGCATCTCCAGCCCCATGGCGCCGAGGAGGCGGGCCAGGTACTCGCCGTAGGTCACCTGGCAGGACGGACCGCCGCCCACGAGCAGGATCCGGCCCCACACCTCCGAGGTCCGCAGGGCGCGGGCCAGGGCGGCGGCCGCGTCGTCGGCGTGCAGGGCCTCGATCCGGTTCTGGAGGCCGATCTCGAACATGATCGGGTGCGGATCGCGGAGCCCGATCACCGGGACATCGGAGAGCCGGAAGATCGCCCAGGGGAGCCCGGAGCCGGTGATCAGCGCCTCGGCCTCGAGCTTGTGGCGGGTGTAGGCGTCGCTGGCCGAGACCGGATCGTCCACCCGCCGCGGCGGAGGGCGGGACTGGGTCCGGCCGTAGACGTCGAAGCTGGAGGCGAAGAGGAGGCGCGGCGGGCGCGGCTGGCCGGTGGAGGCCTGCACCAGGAGCGCGGTCCCCTCCACGTTGACGGCGCGGGCGGAGTCGGGGTCCTCCTCGCTCGCGGGAGGGATGACGAAGGCGAGGTGGATCACCGCCTCCACCCCCTCGACGGCCCGTGCCACCGCGGCCCGGTCGCGCAGGTCGCCCCACTGCACCTCGATCCGGCCGCCCAGCCGCCGGGCCAGGCTCCGGTGGTCGGGGGTGTCGAGGTCGAGGCAGCGGACCTGGTGCCCCTCGCGGATCAGCTCGGGGACGGTGTGGGAGCCGATGTTGCCGAAGGGGCCGGTGACGAGGACCTTCAGGGTGGCCTCCTACAGCAGGAAGGGCAACAGGGCGCGGCGCCGGGGGGGATAGTCCGGGAACCGCTCCCGGTACCAGGCGTGGTGGGCGAGGGCGCGGGGCCCGAGGTTCGCGGCGGTGTAGAGGGCGAAGGCCAGGCCGGCGACGGACCAGGAGGCGAGGGCCCAGCCGGCCCACTCCACGATCTCCCCCAGGTAGTTGGGGCAGGAGACGAGCTCGAAGGCGCCGCCGCTGGGGATCCGGTAGGCGCGGTCGCCCGGCGCCCGGAGCCGGAGGAGGGCCCGGTCGGAGGAGACGTTGAGCACCAGCCCGGCGAGGAAGATCCCGGCCCCGAGGAGGAAGCGCGGGTCCGCGAGCCAGCCGGCCGGGTAGTCGCCCAGGGCCGAGATCCAGCGGGCGTTGATCCAGCCGTTCAGGAGGTTGAAGGCGATCGCCAGGACCGGCACCAGCAGGGGCATCCGGCCCCCCGGGCGCATCCCGAGGGGGAAGACGAACGTCCGGTGGAGGTAGTGGAGCTGCCAGAGGGCGAGGAGGGCGAGCGGGGCGGTCTCGGCGCGGTGCGGGCCGGCCAGGTAGACGGCGAGGAAGAAGAGGACCGCCGGGCTCTCCATCACCAGCCAGCCGAGGCGCGCCGGGATGGTGGGGCCGAACCCGGGCCGGGCGTGGCGGCCGTAGGGCGCCGTCATCCGGCGCAGGGAGAGCGCGGTGGGGGCGGCGAGGGCGAGCTCGAGGAGGACCAGGGCGCGGTAGGAGCCGCTCACCCGGGGGAGCGTAGCCCAGGCCGGGCGGGCGGCGGCGACTCTCGACGGGGCGCGTCGCGATTCCGGCCCGGGGTGCGGTGTGATAGCGTCCCGGGCCCCGCATGAACGCCAAGAAGAAGGCCAGGCCGGTTTCGCGGGCCGCGCTCGCCGGGGAGGCCGATCCCCGCCTGGTGGCCCTGTCGGTCTCGATCCAGGACGACGGCGCGCTCTACGCGGAGGACATCCGCGGGAGCCAGGCGCACGTGGCGATGCTCGCCGCCCAGGGCATCGTCCCCAAGGCGGTGGCCCGCCGGGTGACCCGGGCCCTCGACCAGGTCCGGGCCGAGTTCGCCGCCGGGGAAGTTCGCCTCGACCCGGCCCTGGAGGACGTCCACACCCACGTCGAGCGGCGGCTGGGCGAGCTGGTGGGGCGCGACGCCGGCTACCTGCACGCCGGCCGGAGCCGGAACGACCAGGTGGCGCTCGACGAGCGGCTCTTCATCGTCGCCGCCTGCGACCGCTGCGACGCCGCCCTGGCCCGGCTCCAGCGCGCCTCCCTCGGGCAGGCCCGCCGCCACGAGCGGACCCTCCTCCCCGGCTACACCCACCTCCAGCGCGCCCAGCCGGTCTCCCTCGCCCACCACCTCCTCGCCTACGTGGAGATGCTCTCCCGCGACCGGGAGCGGCTGGCCGAGGTCCGGCGGCGCGCGGCCCTCTCCCCGCTCGGCGCGGGCGCCCTCGCCGGCACCACCTTGCCGCTCGACCGCGAGCGCGTCGCCCGGAGCCTGGGGCTCGCGGGCGTCACCCGGAACTCGCTCGACGCGGTCTCCGACCGGGACAGCGCCATCGAGCTCCTCTTCGCCTGCGCCCTGGCCGCCGTCCACCTCTCCCGGCTGGGCGAGGAGATCGTCCTCTGGACCACGAAGGAGTTCGGCTTCATGACGCTCGCCGACGCCTTCGCCACCGGCTCCTCGCTCATGCCCCAGAAGAAGAACCCGGACGTGGGGGAGCTGGCCCGCGGCCGGGCGGGGCGGGCGATCGGCGACCTGGTGGCCCTGCTCGCCATCGTGAAGGGCCTGCCGCTCTCGTACAACCGCGACCTCCAGGAGGACAAGCGGCCGCTCCTCGCCGGGCCCGAGGCCCTGGTGCTCACCGCCGACGCGGTGGCCGGGGCGCTCGAGACCGCCACCTTCCACAAGGAGCGGATGGAGGAGGCGCTCGGCGGCGGCGAGGCGCTGGCCACCGACGCGGCCGAGTACCTGGTGGAGCGCGGCGTCCCGTTCCGGGAGGCGCACGAGGCGGTGGGGAGGGCGGCCGCGTTCGCCACCGCCCAGGGCCGGCCGCTCGCCCGGCTCACCGCCGCCGAGTGGCAGCGCTTCCACCGGCGCTTCGAGAAGGACGTGCTCCGCTGCTTCGACGCCCGGCGGAGCCTGCGCCGCCGCGACCTCCCCGGCGCCCCCGGGCCGCGCCAGGTCCGGGCCGAGCTCCGCCGCTGGGAGCGGGCGCTGCGGGAGCGGGCGCGGTGAGGCCCGCGCCGATCGCCGCCCTGCTCCTCCTCGCCGGCTGCGGGGTGAAGGGCCCGCCCCGGCCGCCCCTGCCGGAGAAGCCCACCGCCCCGG
>DATKAL010000416.1:0-13259 GCA_035498135.1 Anaeromyxobacter sp. | reverse complement strand
GAGGCCGGCGGCCCGCTCCAGGGAGGCGAGGAGCCGGGGCCGGAGCGCCCCCGCCAGCGCCAGCGGGAGGGCGAGGAGCGCCGTGCCCGCGCCGAGCGCCCCCGCGGCGAGCCGCCAGCGCTCCCGCTCGAGCGAGGAGAGGCCGGCCCCCGCCAGCGCCAGCACCAGGACCAGCGCGCCGGCCAGGTGCTTCTCCGGGTAGCGCGTGATCGCCTCGAGCGGGAGGGTCGCCCGGAAGACCGCGTAGGCGGGCGTGAACGTGCCGAGCGCGAGCACGGTCAGGGCGAGCGCGCCCGCGGCCAGGGCGCCGCTCCCCGGGCGGCGGCGCAGCACCGCCAGGGCGAACAGCCCGAGGATCGGGCCGCCGACGAAGAGGCTGTGCGACCAGGAGGGCTCGAGGGCGCTCGGCCCGGTGCGCGCCAGGAGCTCGGCCAGGTCGAGCCGGGGATCGACGGGGCTCCCCAGCAGGCGGGGCCAGACGAGCTCGAGCAGGCGGAGCGGGTGGAGCGACCAGGCCGCGCCCTCGGCGAGCGAGAGGCTGGCGCGCGAGGTGTGGGGGAGGAGCGCGAGCCCCGGCAGGACGCTGGCCGCGCCCAGGACGACCGCTCCGCCGGAGGCGGCGGCGAGGGACGCGAGCGCCAGCCCCCGGCGGGAGCTCCGGGCGAGGATCACCACGCCGGCGAGGAGGCCGCCGGTGACGCTGGCGGCGGGATCCCCGGCGAGGAGCTGCGCCCCGAGGACCGCCGCGAGCGGCCAGCCGGCACGGAGGTGCGAGCGCAGCCCTCCCTCGGCGCGGGCGACCCGGTCGGCGGCCCAGGCGATCCACGGGAGCCAGGCCGTCCCGGCGAAGACCTTGTTCGGCGCGATCGAGGCGACGTAGCCGCAGGCCATCAGGCCCGCCCCCGCCAGGATCATCCCGGGCAAGCCGGCGCCGAGCCGCCGGGCGAAGGCGGCCGCCCCCGCGCCGGCGAGGAGCACGTGGAGGGCGGTCACCAGGTCCATCGCGAAGGGGAGCGGGAGGACGGCGACGAGCCAGAGGGGCGGGTAGGTGAGCCCGTTCGCGGAGCTGGCCGCGAACTGGGTGCCGAAGCCGACCAGGTCGTTCCACTCCGGGAGCCGCCCGGCCCGGAGCGCGTCCGCCAGGAGCTTCCGCTCGGTCCAGGTGTAGATGAGCTGGTCCCGGAGCAGGAACGTGCTCCCGAGCAGGAGCTGCCGGTGGTAGAGGACCAGCGCCAGCAGGGCCAGGATCGCGGTGGCGACGCCGAGGGAGCCCGGCGCGGGTGCCTGCGGGGGCGGCGAGGGCCGGAGACCGGGGCGCGCTGGCTCGGGGGAGGTCATCCGCAGCCGGCCGCGCTACCCGAAGATCATCCCCGCCAGGGCGCCGAGCCAGAGGGCGTGGCCGACGCCGCCGAGCATCGCAAGGCGCTTCGAGGGGCCCGCCGCGGCGCCGAGGTCGCCGGCCGCGATCGCCGCCTCGACCCGCCGCCAGGCCGGGAGCGCCAGCAGGCCGGTGAGGCCCAGCCGCGCCAGGGTGAGCCCCAGGCCGGCGAGGATGCCGGGGCGCGCCGCGGGCGGCCCCTCGAGGGCGAGCAGGGCGAGGCCGGTCGCGAGCGTGGCGCCGCCCGCCAGGAGGTCGAGCCTCAGGGCAGGCGCGACCCGGGCGGCCAGGGAGTCCGCCAGGGGCTGGCCGAGGGCAAGGGTGCGGCGGACGTCGCCCGCCACCCAGAGGGCCGCGCCCAGCCAGGCGGCGGCCGCGAGCACGTGCAGGAAGACCAGGATCCTCACGGGAAGCGCCCCTCCAGGACCTCGGCCGCGGTCCGGAGCACCTCCAGCCGGGCGTGCTTCTTGTCGTTGGCGGAGACGACGATCCAGGGGGCGTCGGGCCGGTGGGTCCGGTCGAGCATGTCCTGGATCGCCTTGAGATAGGCCGGGTAGCGCTCGCGGTTCCGCCAGTCCTCCGGCCCGAGCTTGTAGCGCTTGACCGGGTCCTTCTCCCGGTCCCGGAAGCGCCGGAGCTGGGTGCGCCGGTCGATGTGGAGGAAGAACTTCACCAGCCGGATCCCGTCGGCGCTGAGGGTGCGCTCGAAGGCGTTGATCTCGTCGTAGGCGCGCTTCCAGGCGGCCTTGGTGGCGAGCCCCTCCACCCGCTCCACCAGCACGCGGCCGTACCAGCTCCGGTCGAACACGGCCAGCTCGCCGGTCGAGGGGAGGCGGGTCCAGAAGCGCCAGAGCCAGTGGTGCTTGCGCTCCTCCTCGTTGGGAGCGGCGATGGGCCAGACCTTGTAGCCGCGCGGGTCGAGCAGGGCGGTGAGCCGCTTGATGCACCCGCCCTTGCCGGCGGCGTCCCAGCCCTCGAAGGCGATCACCGCCCGCCGGCCCTTGAGGAAGTGGCGGATCTGGGCGGCGTACACGCTCTCCTGGAGGTGGGGGAGGTCCTTCTCGTACGCCGACTCCTCGACCCGGGCCGAGAGGTCGACGTCGGAGAGGGAGAGCGTCCCCCGGGGGAAGAGGTCGTAGGTGAGCGCGCCCTCGCGGTAGCGGGCCATGGCGGAGCGAGGGTAGCACCGGAGTCCGGCGCGGGCGCGAAAAGAGAAGGGCCCGGGCGCCTCGCGGCGGCCCGGGCCCAGGAGACGGCGGGACCCGTCGCTAGGTCGTGCGGCGGCGGCGCGCGAAGAGCGCGATCAGGCCGAGGAGCGCGAGCGGAGTGCCCAGGCCGGCCGAGCTGCAGCCGCTGGTGGACTGCTTCACCATGGTGCTGGCCAGGGAGGCGTTGTTGCTCGGGTCCGGGTCGGACTGGTCGGCGCTCACGTCCATGTTGAAGTCGATGCGCGTCTGGGTGAGGTCGGCGGGCTGGGCGCCGATCACGTAGGTGCTCTGGAACGACAGCGAGGCGCCGACGTCGAGGGCCGCGAACTTCGCGGAGTTGCCCGAGGAGGGAGCGGGCGGGGCCGCCGCGGTGGTGCAGCCGCCGAGCGGGTCGACCACGCAGTCGCCCGTGGACTTCACGAACCCGAGGCTCAGGTTGGTGACGCCGTCCGTGTCCGTCACGACGACGTTGGTGGCCTGGCACGGGCCGTTGTTGGTCACCGTCACGGTATAGGCGAGGGCGTCACCCACGTTCGCGGTGGCGGGCGCGCCCGAGACCACGATGCCGAGGTCGGTGACCGGGTCGAGCGCGATGCCGGTCACGGTCGCCGTCGGGTTGGTCGGGGTGGAGGTGGTGGTCGAGGAGACGACCACCGTCACGTCCCCGAGCGTGCCGCTCGGGCAGGTCGCCGGGACGATCGGGTTTTGCTGCGCGTCCAGGGGGACGGGGTAGGCGATCTGGAAGGTCACCGTCTTCACGTTGGAGGTGAGCCCGCCCGGCACGTCGATCCCGTCGTCCACGGTGCACGGCGTGGACTGGCCGCTGGGCGTGCCCAGGGTGCAGCCGGAGACGCCGGCGAGCTGGGTGTCCGCCGGGATCGTGACCGTGATCACGACGCCCGTGGCGGCGTTCGGGCCGGCGTTGGTGATCTTCGCGGTGAAGGCCTTCGTGTCGCCGAGGGAGATGTCCGCCGGCCCCGTGAAGGTGACCGACAGGTCAGCGTTCTGCGCCAGCGCGGAGGACGCCGCCAGCACCCCGAAGACCGCGACTCCCACCATTCGCCCAATGTGATTCCAGAGACGCATGAAGTTCCTCCGAGGCGGACGCAGAGAATTCGAGCCCAACCGGCGGTTCACGCACGGTGAATGTCGTGTCATCAACCACCCGAGTGGCATGACTCGTTAGCAGTTTCGTGACTCAAATGTCAAGATTGGCAAGCACTTCCTTTTGCCTGCGTCCCAGGAGGCGCCGTTCATCCGGCCACCCGGTTCGAAGGTCCCTTCTCAATGCGCGATCGGTGCACCGCGAGGAAGGGCCATCGAGGGGCTGGGTTCGGGGTGACCCAGGCGGGGCTCAGTAGCGGTATCCATGGGCGATGGGGAACCGGCGCCCCTCGCCGAAGGCCTTCTCGCTGATCTTCAGCACCGGGGCCGCCTGCCGGCGCTTGTACTCGCTCGCCACCACCATCCGGAGCACGCGCCGCACGGTGGCCTCGTCGTGCCCTCGGGCCACGATCGCCTCGAGCGGGAGCCGCTCCTCGACGTAGGCCTGCAGGATGGCGTCGAGCACCTCGTAGGGTGGCAGCGCGTCCTGGTCGACCTGGCCGGGGCGGAGCTCCGCCGAGGGCGGCTTGGTGAAGGTGCGCTCGGGGATGAGGGTGCGCCCGGCCCGGGCGTTCGCCGCCCCCGCCACCCGGTAGACCAGGGTCTTCGGGACGTCCCCGATCACCGCCAGGCCGCCGGCCATGTCGCCGTAGAGGGTGCAGTAGCCGACCGCGAGCTCGCTCTTGTTCCCGGTGGAGAGGACCAGGCCGCCGGTGTCGTTCGAGAGCGCCATCAGGATCTGGCCCCGGATGCGGGCCTGCACGTTCTGCTCCGCCAGGTCCCCGAGCGCCCGCCCCTCGGCGCGCTCGAGCTGTCCGAGGAAGGCCGCGTGCATCGGCTCGATCCCGATCTCCTGGAACCGGATCCCGAGGTTCCGGGCGAGGGCGGCGGCGTCCTCGCGGGAGTGGTCGGAGCTGTAGCGGGAGGGCATCGCCACCCCGAGCACGTTCCCCGGCCCGAGCGCGGCCGCGGCCAGGCAGGCGGTGAGGGCGGAGTCGATCCCGCCCGAGAGCCCGACCACCGCCGTGCGGAAGCCGCACTTGCCCACGTAGTCGCGGACCCCGAGCGCGAGGCCCCGGAAGACCTCGTCGGCGAGGGGATCGGGGGCCGGGCCGGGGGCGGGGAGCGCCCGCCCGTCGAGGCCGAGCGCCCGGCCGGTCCCGCTCCCGAGATCGCAGACGACCAGGGTCTCCTCGAACAGCGGCGCCCGGGCGAGCACCGCGCCGTCCCTTCCCACCAGCATCGAGCCGCCGTCGAAGAGCAGGGCGTCGTTGCCGCCCACCTGGTTCACGTAGGCGATGGGGGCGCCGTGCCCGCGGGCGCTCGCCGCGAGCATCCGCTCCCGCAGGGCGGGCTTGCCCATGCCATAGGGCGAGGCCGAGAGGTTCACGATCAGCCCCGCCCCGGCCCGCACCAGGTCCGAGATGGGGTCGCGGACGTAGCGGGGGCGGTCCCAGAAGCGCTTGTCGTTCCAGACGTCCTCGCAGATGGAGAGCCCGAGCACCACCGGGAGCCCGACCCCCTCGCCTGCCGGGGCGGCGGTCGAGGAGGAGGAGGGCAGGAAGTAGCGGGTCTCGTCGAAGACGTCGTAGGTGGGGAGGAGCGACTTCCGGCCGACGGCCGCCACCCCCCCGCCGGAGATCAGGGCGGCCGAGTTGTAGAGCCCGGGGGGCGGCGCGCCCGCCGGGGCCTCCGGGAAGCCGACCACGAGCGAGATCCCGCGGGACCACTCGGCCGGGGCGGCCAGCTCCGAGAGCGTCCTGGCCGCCCGGTCCCGGAACTCGGGCAGGTCGAGGAAGTCCCTGGGCGGGTAGCCACAGAGGGCCAGCTCCGGGAAGACCACCAGCGAGGCGCCCTCCGCCCGGGCCCGCTCGGTGGCGGCTCGGATGCGGGCGGCGTTGCCCGCGAAGTCCCCCACGGTGGTGTCGACCTGCGCGAGGGCGATGCGGCCGGATGGAGCCACGAGGTCGCGATGGTACATTATGCGGCGGATGGCGCGCCGCATCCTCGTCGCCGAGGCCTCCAAGGCCATCGTCACCGCGCTGCGCCGGGACCTGGTGGGGACCGGGCTCGAGCTCGACCCGGTGGCGCCCGCCGAGGCGGCGAGCAAGGTGGACCCGGAGCAGCACGTCGCCGCCATCGTCCGGGGGGGCGAGGGCGCGGCCGAGGTGGTGGCGGCGGTCCGGGTGGTCGACCCGCTCCTCCCGGTGATCGCCCTCTTCCTCGACGAGGAGGACGCCCAGCGCCACCCCGACGCCTGCGGCGCCGACGGCGTCCTGGTGGGGCCGCTCACCGGGCCCGGCGTCGCCGGGGTGTGCCGCCTGGCGGAGAAGCTCCGGGCCGAGTCGCGCCGCGCGGCCGAGCTCGAGCAGATCGCCGCCCGGGCCACCGCCGGCGCCAGCGACCTCGCCTTCCTGAAGCGGCTCCTCCTCCTCGAGGTGAAGCGCTCCAAGCGCTATGGCTACCCGGTGTCGATCGCGCTCGTGGCGGTGGACCGCTGGGGCGAGCTGGCGGCCTCCCTGGGCGGCCGGGGGAGCGCGGCGCTCCTCTCCGAGGTGCTGGGCGTGCTCGCCACCTCGGTCCGCGACATCGACCTGGCCGTGCCCTTCGCCGACGAGCGCTTCGTGGTCCTCCTCCCGCACACCAAGGCGGAGGGCGGGCTCCAGGTGGCGAGGCGGCTCTGCGCGCGGATCCGCGATCGGGGCGCGGCGGTGAAGGTGACCGCCAGCGCCGGCGTGGCGGGCCACGAGGGCGACCGGACGGTCTCCTTCGGCGGCCTGGTGAAGCGGGCCGCGGAGGCGCTCACCCGCGCCCGGGCCGCGGGCGGGGACCGGGCCGAGCCCGCCGATCCGCCGCCCCGGCGCGACCGGATCGTGATCGGGTGATGGGCGCGCGCGCGGCCGCGGTCCTGGCGCTCGCCCTGGCCTGCACCGGATCGCCTGCCCCGCCGCCCCCGCCGGAGGTCCGGCTCCTCGTCTCGGCCGATCTCCCCGGCGCGGCGGCCCGGGAGCTTGCCGCCCGGGCCGGGATCGCGCGCGTGACCCTGGTCGCCGATCCCGGGGCCGCCGAGGTGGTCTGGGTCTCGGACCCGGTGGCCGCCCTCGTGCTCGGCGAGCGGCTCGCGGCCGGCGCCATCCCGGAGCCTGCGGGCGTCACCCCGCGCTGGCTCGATCGGCGCGGCCGCTTCGCGCCGCTCGGGGCGCGCGCCGCCACCCTCCTCGTCTCCGAGCGTGCCGAGGCGGCGCTCCCCTTCGCGGTCGACAGCCTCCGCTACCTCGTCGATCCCCGCCTCCACGGCCGGGTGGCGCTCGTCCACCCCGGGCGCGGCTCCGGCCCCGCCCTCTACGCCGCCCTGGCCCTCGCCTACGGGGAGCCCGCCGCCCTGCGCTACCTGCGCGGGCTCGCGGCGAGCGGGCCCCGGGTCCTCGGGAGCGAGGGGGAGGTGCGGGCGGCGGTCGCCTCGGGCGGCGCCTCGGTCGGCCTGGTCGGCTCGCTGGTGGCCGCCCCCGCCGCCGCCGGCTTCGGCGGGCTGCGGCTGCGATACCCGGATCAGACCGGCGCCGGGACCCCGACGCTGCCCACGGCGGTGGCGGTGCTCCAGGGCGGGGGCGACGGCGCGCGCCGGCTCGCCGCCTGGCTGGTCGGGCCGGAGGCGGAGCGGCTCCTCGTTGCGCGCGCCCCGGGGCTCCTGCCGCTCCGCACCGACGTGCCCGTCCCCGCGGGCGTGGAGCTGGCCGAGAACCTGACCGCCCCGGCGCTCGACTGGGACCGGCTCGCCGCCGAGGCGGCGGCCCTCGCCCCCGTCCTGGCCCGCTGGCCCGAGGCGCCGGCGGCGCCGGGCGCGCGGTGATCCGCGGTCCGTGACGCCCGGGCCGCCGAGCCGTTCACCGTTGGTGGGAGACGCTCGACGGCGGGGAGCGATCCCGGAGAGGGGACGCGTCACCCCGACGGAGTGCGCGCGGAACACCTCCGGGACGGCCCTGGGGGGCAGGGTCGCGATGACCCCCTTTGGAGGGAGCATGGGACACGATCTCGGGCGGCGTCGATGCACCCACAAGAGATCGTTGGCCATATTAGTCAGTTAAGTCGACATGTTGCTGGTTTTGTCGAGACAGGGGGTGGCAACCAGAGGGGGCGTTATTATCGTCCCATGGCCGACACGGGACGACCAGCCTGGGGCGCGGGGGGTCCGCCACCCAGGCCCACGTGGGCAGTTCGCGGTGCCGGCCGATAAGCCCTCGAGGGGGCAAACCGGGGAAGGAAACCCATGGCCCAGATCGATATCGAGATCCTGACGCCGTTCGCCGCGAAGTTCATGGAAGGCACGAGCCTCACTCCGGCCGAGCGCGCCGAGGTGCTGCGCATCGCGCAGGGGTTCGCGTGCAAGGACTCGGCGGCCGCCGCGGGCGTGTCGCCCGAGACCATCCGCGCCCGCCGCAAGCGGATCTACCGCAAGCTGGACGTGCCGGGCTCGGGGGAGCTCCTCGCCAGCCTGCTCTCGCTCTCCCTCAAGATGCTCGCCAAGGGCGAGCGGATCGAGCCGCGTCCGGTCGCCCCGGCGCAGCCGCAGCAGGGCGCTCCGGCGCCGATGATGGCGCGCTAGCCGCGCGGCGGGCTCCCCGGGCTCGACGACGGGCCGGCGCCGCGAGGCGTGCGGCCCGTCGGGCGAGGCCCCAGGGACCGGCCGCGGTCCGGGGGGAACCCTGAGACGTGCCGGTGGTGGACGGGCCCGGTGCCCGGGATGGACGCGTCTGTCCTCTGCCCACGGTTACCTCGATCACCGGATGGAAGGCCGTCCTCCACTCGGCGTACGCTCGCCGACGTGATCGCCGAGCCGCTCGTTCGGGCGCGCCACCTCAAGTCGCTCCTCACCGCCGTGGACGCGCTGGCGTGCGCCCCCGCGGTGCGCGCCCACGTCGGAGCCGCCGTCCTCGGGGCCACCGAGGGCGCGAGCGGGATCGACTGGCTGCCGCTCGAGCACGACCTCGCCTTCACCGGCGCGATCTACCAGGTGCTCCCCGCGGCCGAGGCCGACGCCTTCTTCCGCGCCCACACCTCGGCGTCGTTCGAGGGGCCGCTCCTCCGCACCATGGTCGACACCGCGGTCCGGCTCTTCGGGCTCGACCCCGGCTCCTGGGCCCGCTGGGTGCCGAAGGGCTGGAGCATGATCTTCCGCGGTACCGGCGAGTGGTCGGTGGGCGCGATCCGGCCCGGGGAGGCCCGGCTCGGCCTCGCCGCGCTGCCCGACGAGGCGATCGCCCACGCCCACTGGCTGCGCTCGGTGGCGCGCTCGCTGGACGCGCTCTGCGACCTCGCCCGCTGCACCGGGGGGATGGAGCTGGCGGCGGTCGACCTCGCCGCCCGCCGGGCCGACTTCGTCCTCCGCTGGGCGGCGGGCGCCCGCCGCGCCGGGTAGCTCGGGGGACCGCGCGCGGCCCGGAGCCCGAGCGGCCGCGCCGGCGGGACGACGCGGCCCTCGAGCGACCTACCGGCCGGAGAGCCAGCCCTCGAGCCGCTCGGCCACCTTCGCCGGCGTGAAGCCGAACGCCTCGGCGAGCGCCTTGTCCGGGGCGCTCTCGCCGAACCGGTCGATCCCGATCACCAGCCCGTCCCGGCCCAGCAGCTGCCACCACTCGGTGCCGCGGGCCGCCTCGAGCGCCGCCGCCGGGAGCCCGGGGGGCACCACCGCGTCGCGCACCGCCGCCGGCTGGGCGAGGAAGCACTCGCGGCAGGGGACCGAGACCAGCCGCCCGGCGATCCCCTTCCCCGCGAGGAGCGCCAGGGCCGCCTGCCCGAGGGGGACCTCGGAGCCGGTGGCGAGGAGCGTGAAGCGGGCCTTCTCCGGGGCCTCGACCAGGTAGCCGCCGCGCTGGATCGCCGCGACGTCGAGCCCGCCGGCGCGCTTCACCGGGGCGAGCTTCTGCCGGGTGAGGATCAGGGCGGTCGGCCCCTCCTTGCGCCCGAGCGCGTGGGCCCAGGCCACCGCCGTCTCCTCCGGGTCGGCCGGACGGCAGACGTGGAGGTTGGGGATGGCGCGGAGCGCGGTCAGGTGCTCGATGGGCTGGTGGGTGGGCCCATCCTCGCCGAGGAAGATGGAGTCGTGGGTCCAGACGAAGATCGCCTGGAGCTTCGACAGGGCGGCGAGCCGGACCGGCGGCCGCATGTAGTCCGAGAACTGGAGGAAGGTGGCGACGAAGGGGATGAAGAGGCCGTCGTAGGCGAGGCCGTTCGCGATCGCCCCCATGGCGTGCTCACGGATCCCGAAGTGGAGGTTCCGGCTCCCGTAGGTCGCCGGCTCGACCGAGCCGGCGCCCTTGATCTCGGTGAGGTTGGACTCCGCCAGGTCGGCCGAGCCGCCCACCAGCGCCGGGATGAGCGGGGCGAGCTTCTGGATGAGCGCCTGCGAGACCTTGCGGGTGGCGTCGGGGGCGGGCGGGCTCTCCAGGAGCCGGTCGAGGATCCGCTCGGGCACCCAGCGCTCGAGGTGGGCGTCGAGGAGCGCCGCCTGCTCCGGGTTCGAGGCCCGCCAGCGCTCGGCCGCGGCGGTCCAGGCCCGCTTCTGGGCGGCCTTCTCGGCCCGCACCTCCGCCCAGAGGGCGCGGACGTCGTCGGGCACGAGGAACGCCGGCTCGAGCGGCCAGCCGAGCGCCTTCTTTGTGGCCAGGACCTCGTCCGGGCCGAGCGCCGCGCCGTGGGCGCTCGACTTGCCCGCCTTCCCCGGCGAGCCGAAGCCGATGGTGGTCCGGACGCGGATCAGGCTGGGGCGGCCGAGCTCCGCCTTCGCGGCCACCAGGGCCTTGTCGATCCCCTCCCGGTCGCGACCGTCCACCGCCTGGACGTGCCAGCCGTAGGCCTCGAAGCGCCGGGTGACGTCCTCGTCGAAGGTGATCGAGGTCTTGCCGTCGATGGTGATCCCGTTGTCGTCGTAGAGGTAGACGAGCCGCCCGAGCTTGAGGTGGCCGGCGAGGCTCGCCGCCTCCGACTGCACGCCCTCCATGAGATCGCCGTCGGAGCAGATGGCGTAGACGTAGTGGTCGGCGACGGGGTTCCCCGGGCCCAGCCTGGCCGAGAGCATCGCCTGGCCGAGCGCGAAGCCGACGCCGTTCGCGAACCCCTGGCCGAGCGGGCCGCTCGTGATCTCGACGCCGGGGAGGAGCCCGAACTCCGGGTGGCCGGGGGTGCGGGAGTGGAGCTGGCGAAACTGCTTCAGGTCGTCGAGCGTGACCTCGAAGCCGGCCAGGTGCAGGAGGGAGTAGAGCAGCATCGACCCGTGGCCGGCCGAGAGCAGGAACCGGTCGCGCCCCAGCCAGCGCGGCTCCGCCGGGTCGTAGCGGAGGTGGCGGGTCCAGAGGACGTGGGCCATGTCGGCGGCGCCCATGGGCAGGCCGGGGTGGCCGCTGTTCGCCTTCTGGACGCCGTCGGCGGCCAGCATGCGGATGGTGTTGACCGCCTTCTCGACGAGCTCGGGGCGCGGGTTCGGCACGGGGGCTCCAGGGTGGAGGAGGGGACGGGAAGATCGCCCACCGAGGGCTGGATATCAAGGGCCGGGCGCGTCCGGCGCCCGTCAGAACCGCCACCGGCCGGGCCACCCCGGAGGCACGAAGAGCCAGAGCGCCAGGGCGATTCCCAGGACGAGCCGTGCCCCGTGCCACCCCTCGAGACCCCCCGCCAGGCCACTCGCCAGGAGCGCGAGGACCGCGAGCACCGCCAGGGCCGTGGCCGCCGTCCGCGGCCACCCCCCGGGCAGGGCCCGGAGGAGGCGGAGCCCGAGCGGCGAGGGGTCGCGGCTTCCGCCGAGCCCTCCCAGGACCTCGCCCCAGCGCCCCTCCTCCACCGCGATCCGCCGCCGCTCCCGGTCCCCCACCTCGCGCGCCAGCTCCTCCGCCGCGGCGCGCACCGCCGCCGCCTGCTCGTCCGACGCCCGGGCCTGGAGCTCCCTCCGCTCCGCCTCGGCGCGGGCCTCCCGCTCGGCCTCGGCCCGCCGCTCCTGCCAGAGCCGCTCGTTGAAGGCGCGCTGGGGGGCGGTGTCGAGGCTCGCGCCGCAGCCCGGGCACTCGGTGGCGAAGACGTTCGAGTCCATCCCGCAGCGCATGCAGCGGGTGAAGGGCTGGCGGCCGCCCTCCGCCTCGAGGAGCTCGATCCGCGGCTCGGGCTCCGGGCCGAAGCGGTCGAGCTGGGCGCCGGAGGAGGTGGGGGCGGCGGGCCGGGCCTCCTCCGGCCGCTCCACCGCCTCGATCCGCTCCGCGGTGGGATCTGCGCCGGCCGGCTCGGGCTCGGGGGCGCGGCCGTTGCGGGGCCGCTCGAGGTGGAGGAAGCGGCTGCGATCGGCCACGGTCAGGCCTCCGCGCCCTCGGCCGGGTCGGAGGCCGGCCGGGTCCGCGACCGGGCCCACTCCCGCAGCCGGCCGATCTCCTCGGCCATGGTGGTGGAGAGGGGCCGCGCCTCGGCCAGGGCCCGCTCGAGGTGGCCCTGGTCGAGCTCCACCCCGTCGGCGAAGGCGTCGTACAGGCCCGCCACCACCGCCTCCTCGAGCTCCGCGCCGCTGAAGCCGCGGGCGGCGCCGGCGAGGCGCTGGAGGTCGAAGCGGGCCGGATCGCGGCCGCGGCGGGCCACGTGGATCTCCAGGATCTCGCGGCGCTCCGCCAGGGCGGGGAGGTCGATGAAGAAGAGCTCGTCGAAGCGCCCCTTGCGCAGGAGCTCGGGGGGGAGGAGCTCGATCCGGTTCGCGGTGGCGACCACGAACACCGGGGCGGTCTTCTCCTGCAGCCAGGTGAGGAGCGCCCCGAAGACCCGGGCCGAGACCCCGCCGTCCGAGACCCCCGACGACTGCGTCCCGGCCAGCCCCTTCTCGATCTCGTCCACCCAGAGGACCACCGGGGCGACGCTCTCGGCCACCCGGATGGCGCGGCGCAGGTTCTCCTCGGACGAGCCGATCAGGCCGCTGAAGATCCGGCCCATGTCGAGGCGCAGGAGGGGGAGGCCCCACTGCGCGGCGATCGCCTTGGCGGTGAGGCTCTTGCCGCAGCCCTGCACGCCGAGGAGGAGGAGCCCCTTCGGCTCGGGGAGCCCGAAGCGGCGGGCTGCCTCGGAGAAGGCCGCCCCGCGCCGGTCGAGCCAGCGCTTGAGCGAGGCGAGGCCGCCCACGTCCCGCAGCCGGCGATCGGGGGAGAAGTACTCGAGGAGTCCGCTCTTGCGGATCACCTGCCGCTTCTCCTCGAGCACCAGCGGCACGTCGTCGCGCGAGAGCCGGCCGTCCACCGCGATCGCCTTGGCGAAGGCGCTCTCCGCCTCGGAGAGGGTGAGGCCGAGGGAGGCCCGGATCAGCTGGTCGGCGTCGTCCTTGGTGAGCTCGACCCGCGCCCGGTGGTTCCGCCGGACCACGTCCACGATCTCCTTGAGCAGCTGGAGCAGGTCGCGGTACCCGGGCAGCGGCACGTCCAGGACCGAGACCTCCTTCTCGATCTCCGGCGGGATGACGAGCGTCGGCGAGAGGAGGACGACGGTGGTGAAGGTGGACTTCAGGCTGTGGGAGAGCTCGCGCAGCGCGCGGACGACCGCCGGATCGGAGA